>NZ_JBGMEF010000020.1:0-20533 GCF_046365475.1 Anaerococcus kampingae | reverse complement strand
TGATACACAAAATTATTTACAGACCCGCTTAAAATATTATTAAATTATTCCGTGTTTACGGGTTCAGGTCAAAAGGACTCTTTAAAATATTATTTTCTTTTCTTACTTGCAAATAGAGCAGTTGAGCTTGCTCCAAAGCCTAGGATAGCTAGAAGAGATGAGCCTACGCCTGTCTTTACATTTTGGGATGAGGCTTTTACATCTTGTTTTCTTTCTTGCTTAGGATCTTCTTTTTTATCCTTTTTTGTGGCTTCGCTTGTTTGGTCTACTTTTTGAGATTTTTTATGCTCTTTATTTAATTCTTTCTTTTCTTCAAATTTTTTAGTAGCTTCGCTTGTTTCATCTACTTTATCTAGATTTGAAGACTTGGCTGCTGAATTTTCGTTTTTGACATAGACTATATCACCATTTTCAAAATATGTTCCATCAGCAAATTTAACTAGGGCTATAGGTTTTATGAATTTCGCATCTGCTGGTAGTTTGGTGATTTCTATCTCATAGCCATCTTCTACTTCCCTTATTATGTAATCATCTTGAGGGAGTTCTTGTTTTTTGTATTTTGGTGTTGCAGCTGATACTCCATCTAGCTTCATTGCCTTGTAATCATCTTCTGTAACATAGTTTAACTTTATAAATTTATTCTTGCTTTCTCCAGATTTTTTTAGACCCTTAAAGCTTGATTTTATCTTGATTTTATTATCCCTAAGTCCTACATAGGCTTTATTGTTGTGAGGATTCTTATTTGATCTTTCACCTTCTACTTGAAAATTCACTAAAGCCTTATGGGTATAGTCTCTAAATAAACCTTGTTTCTTACCATTGACTTTTTTAAATGGGATTTTTTCGATTTCTTCCAATTTTGCTTGGTCAATTTCTTCATCATTTAAAAGCTCTTTTGCTCTTGTTATAGAATTTTTGATATCTTCCTTAGCTTGGCCTTCGTAAGCTATAGCTGGATTGTCTACAGATTCTTCATCCATTGAATCTAAATATTTTTTAAGTTCTTCCTTAGCCTTAGCAACTTTTTCCTCAAAAGCCTTTGTCTCATCATCTTTTGTGGTTTCATCACTAAGTGGTATAGGATTTTCAACATCCTTTTCTTCACTCATAGTTTCTTGCTTAGGCATCTCTTCCATTACCTGGCTTGCATCTACTCTTCCAGGAACTATATTTATCGCCAATAATAAGGCTAGGGCTAAGCTTGCTTTATGTTTTACTTTCATAAATCCTCCAAATTTATATAATAATTATCTTAAGCTATTTAAAGCTTCTTGTTAGTTACTTAATTAACCTTAATAATTATAATAAAAATTTAAAGACTTGTCAATAACGATTATCATTATTCTTCAATTAAAAAGCTCCTCATCTCTGAGAAGCTCTAAACATCTTATTTGCTATAAACTAATTTGCCATTTAAGAATGTTTTTTCTAGGTTCATATCATAATCAAGAACTATAAAGTCGGCAGCGTAGCCTTCCTTAAGTTTACCGCAGACATCATCTATGCCGACAGACTTGGCTGGCACAAGGCTTGCCATTTGAACAGCTTCAAAGACATCTGCAATATCCCAGTCAACAACATTTTTGATGGCATCCTTTAATTTTAGGATAGAACCCGCAAGAGATCCGCTATCCTTTAGCCTTGCTGTTCCCTTTTCAACTTTCACAGGGAAATCTCCTAGCATATAGTCCCCATCAGCCATGCCGCCTGCGGACATGCAATCTGTAATTAGGGCAATGTGGTCTCTACCCTTAGCATTCATTAAAATATTAGCAGCATGAGGATTTACATGGTGACCATCGCAAATTAGCTCTGAAATAGCATCGGTATTCATGGCAGCACCCACCATGCCAGGCTCCCTATGGTGGAGGCCGCTCATACCATTATAGGTGTGGACAAATATATTTGCCCCAGCTTCAACTGCTTCTACCGCCTGATCATAAGAGGCATCAGAATGTCCTAGTGCAACCCTTACGCCCATGGCGTTAGCTTCTTTGATAAAGTCAATTGCTCCATCCCTTTCAGGAGCGATAGCAATCTTATTTACCAGGCCATCAGATAGGTCCTTCCATTCTTTTAAATATTCAATCTTTGGATCAGACATGTAGGCTGGGTTTTGGGCTCCCTTGTACTTTTCTGTAAAGAAAGGCCCTTCAAGGAAAATTCCCCTAACCTTAGCCCCTTCAACATCTTTATATTCTTCGCCAACCACCTTACAAGCCGCATCAGTTCTCTCTTTAGAATCTGTAAGTGTAGTAGGCAAAAAGCTAGTAACCCCACACTCCAAAAGCCCCTTGGAAATCACATTTAGGGCCCCCTTTTCAGCATTCATGATATCCTTACCATGGTAGCCATGGATGTGTGTATCAACAAGACCAGGAGCCACAATCTCACCAAGGTCCTCATAAGAATCAGGCACTTTCTTAGAAAATCCCACAATCTTCCCACCATCAACTTCCATAAAATAATCTTCCAAAATCCTATCTTCTAGGATAAAATATTCTGCCTTATAAAACATAATTCCTCCCTTAGTCATTCAAATAATCTCTCTAATAATATGATACCCAAAATATATGGTAGTGACCATTATAATAATATGTATTCTTATTTATTCCTAAAAAAAAAGACGAGTCAACCGCTCGCCTTTCTTCATTTTATGCTTTTGTAAAATCAGATTTAGATTTTAATAACTATAAATTTCTTCTAATCTTTCTATTATTAGCCTTGTTTTTGATAATAGGAATACTTGTTTTTCTAGTAGACTTTGTAATCTTTGCTTTCTTTCTTTTGACATTTGCTTATTATTTACAAAATCTTGCGCACGTTTGAATACCTCAACACTTCTATTATAGGCTATTCTTAGTCTTGATATTGATATAACCATCTTTTCTTTATCTTTTTCTTGAATTTCTACTTCATCATCTTTTTCTGATGTCATAAAGTTATAGTATCCTAGATAATTATTGTCATAATACTCAGGTGTCTTATCTTCTTTGACCATCAAAACTTTTATTATCTCTTGTATTTTCTCGATTTCTTTTTCTAGTTCTTCTCTTTTATTTAAGTAAGATAGTTTCTTGTCCTTAGCCTCGTCTATTTCTTTTTGTAATTTTTGTTTTTCTTCCTCAGTTAAATCCTTAATATTTGACTTAGCTTCTTCAACTCTAGCTATTTCTTCGTTCATTCTTTTAAGTTCAGCTTTTTTCTCAGCTATTAAGTTTTCTTTTTCTTTTATTAATTTATCAGTAGAGCCTAGTGGATTTTCTAAAAACGCTTTTAATTCTTTATATTTATTAGCTTTGACAGTATATTCTGTAGAATATCTAGATGAGGTATTGTTCTCTTTTATTGCCTTGCTAAGTTCTGCTCCCAATTTACTCAATTCATCATCAAGTTCATTTTTTCTGCTAGCAAGAGACTTAGTTTCCTCTTGGATTTTTTCTTGTTCTCTTTTTAATTTATCTTTATTTTTTTGATAATATAAGTCTCTTTCATCGTTTTGAATCTTAATTATCCAAGAAGCTATAGAGCTTTTTTCCTCAATTTGTTTTACAACTTTAGATTTTTCAGATCTTTTATCATTAACTTGCTTAGAAACTTCATTATATTTTTGTTCATCAATTATATAATCATTTATAGCAGGCTTTGCCTTGGTCTCATTTTCAGCTATCTTAATATCTATATTATCAAGATTTACCTTTCCTTCTTCATATTCTTTTTTAATCTCAAGCTGATAATCCATTTCTTTAAGCTTTGGAGACTCATAATCCCTAAATATATTTTCATCTTTATTTAAGCCTGTTTTTAAATCTTTAATTTGTGAATCAAGTTGATTAATCTCAAACTTAAGACCACCTATTTTCAATTGTTCATCTTTTTTCTCTTCTGCGTTTAAATTAGAGAAATTCTCTTCTCTTCTTTCTTTTTCATATTTTTTTATGAAAATTTCTTTTTGTTTTTTCTTTAATTCCTTACTTTTTTGATCTCGTTCTATGCTAGCGCCTTTAATTTGTTCCTTTCTTTCTTCACTTCTTCTTTTCTGATTTTCGTATTCTTCTTGACTTGGAAATAATTTTGAAACATCTGGTTTTTCAGAACCTTGTTTCTTAAGGTCTTCAAGATCTTTTTCTAATTGTTCTTTATCATCGTCAACCCTATTTCTTTCTCTTTTTAGTTCTACAAGTTTCTCATAAGCATCTCGTCTGCTTTGATTTGGATCTATTTGACTTGTTTTAGATATTATTTCTTCATCAACCTTATTGATTTCTTCATTTACTTTTGCTTTTTCTTTTTCTGCTGCTTCTAAGTCTTTTTGATAATCTTTTAAGTTTTTTTCTTTGACTTCTGTGCCTTCTGTGTTTGGAACTGTATCCCCTTCATCAGCCAATGCAGTATTTATTCCTAGTGGAAATAATGATGCAAACATCATTATAGCTGCTAATTTACAAATTTTCTTCCCTTTCATAGCTTCTCCTTAAATATATAGATTTTCTTATTTTTATTATATCATTTTGCGTTACTTTTATAAATTAGTAAAATCTTTATAAGCACAATATAAAACAGGTGGATAAAGTATCCACCCGTCTGATATATAATATTTACTTAAATTTTTGCCTTAATAACCATAAGGTCACTATCTTCTATGGCTTCTAGAGCGTGCATTTCGTTTGGATCCATTGTGATAATGTCTCCTGGCCTTATTATTTCGCTTCCATTTTCTCCCTTAAAATCTACCTTGCCCTTATATATTACAACTACTACATTTTTATCTGATTTGTGTCTTGGTACTTCTTCGCCTTTTTTGATTTGTAGGTGGGTAATTTGTAAATTGTCCTCATCTACTAAATGTTCAAACTTGCCATCTAAGATATTTGCACTTATTTTTTTCATAATTCCTCCCTTTATTTTTTAATAAATCCTATTTATATAATTCTACCCTATATTATATTACAATAGTTTTAATATAAGAATAATTTTAGTACATTTGATAAACATACCATGGATGGTATAATATAGATAACCATGAAGTCAAGTATAAAGCATGGAATCACAAAAAGAGACGAGCTACCGACTCGTCTCTTTTTCTATACTAATTATCATCCTTTTTTCTGCTATCTAGCCATTTGCACAAGTAATAACCAACTACTTGTACTATGATAGCAAGAATGAAGTCAAGTACTTCTCGCATGAAATCACCTCCTCTCATGCTATGAAAGACGGATGATAACACTTATATTATAACACAACTTTATTATTCGATAAACTCATATACATATAATTTTATTAATCATTTCAATTCTTTATATTTTTCTATAGTTCTTATATTTAATTTATAAAATCTCTCGAATAATTTCTTTTAATTTCGGCAATACTTCCTCTTTAAAAAAGGGATTTTTTACCATCCACCTGTTGTTTAGTGGGCTTGGGTGGACTAAGGGGAAGTATTTTGGTAAATAGGCCTTATAGTTTCTTACTGTTTCTGTGAGATTTTTCTTAAATTTATCTCCAAGATAGTATTTTTGAGCATAGGCTCCTATAAGGATTGTCAGCCTTACATTTTCTAATTGTCTTAATATAAGAGGATGGTATTCCTCTGCTATAAATTTCCTCGGTGGCTTATCTCCTGATTTTGCCTTACCCGGATAATAAAAATCCATTGGTATTATTGAATAGTCTTTGCTATGAAGATCATCCATGCTTATGCCTAACCAATCTACTAGGTTTTCGCCGCTCTTATCTGCAAATAAAATCCCACTTTCCTCGACCTTTTTTCCTGGTGCTTGGCCTATTATTAGGATTTTTGAATCCTTATTTAATTGAAAAATGGGACCTATGCCTCTTTCTGTATAGGCTTTATTCCTTGGATCTTTTTTAAGTTTTTCGATTACTTCTTCCATAATGTTTCCTTATATTTAAGCTATTTTATTTAAGTTTGTCTTTTTATAAGAATACCCAAAACTTGCATAAAATAAAAGCTCCGACTTAGTCAGAGCTTCTAATATTTTATTCTTCAATTTTTTCAAATACGCTGTGAGCTGTTTCTTTTAGTACTTGATTTAGAGTTTGGATGTTTTCTTTTCCTTTTGTTTCTAACCATTCTTTGGCTTCTTTTTCCTCTTTTCCAAAGATTGCTACTGAGTCTTTCCATGTAGCTCTACCACATAGAACTCCGTTGAAGTTTGATCCTGCTTCTTTGGCTAGTCTTAGGGTTTCTTGGAATAGTTCTGCTGTGATTCCGCCTGATAGGAAGATGAATGGTAGGTTTGTTGATTCAGCTTGGTCTTTGAAGTGTTTGATGGCTTCTTCTCTGCTGTATACGGCTTCTTCCTTGCCTAGGCCTTCTACAAAGTTCATGTTTGTTGGAGTTTCTACCTTTAATACGTCTACCTTGTATCTTGGGTCTGAGAATTCTTTCATGGCGCTATTTACCTTGTGTGGTCTTACCTTTGCATACTCTGCACCTTTTTCTGAATCCATATTTCTATCATAGGTGATTATTTCTAAGAAGTGTGGTAGACCTATACCTTCACATTCGTAACCAACTCTTTCTACCCAAGCTTTTTTGATGTCGTTTGTCTTTTCATCATCATCACAATCGTAGTATAGTAGGGTTTTTATTGCATTTGCTCCCATTTCTTTAGCTCTTAATACACTCATGAAGTCTATTAATCTTGGAAGTCTACCCTCATCGTATTCATCATAACCTGTTTGCTCGTAGGATAGGATGAGTCCTGCATTTTCATCCTTTGCTTTGATTCCCTTTTCACCATAAATTGGGTCTAGAAGGATTGATGATGCAAAAGGTGTAAGCTCTTTTGATACTAATTCCTTATATGTGCCTATTCCTTCTACGTTGTTTAGGCTAGGATTTGCAGCTTCCATCATTTTTTCCATTGAACCTCTTTGGTCAATGGCTAGGGCTGCGATGGCTCCATCTTCATTTAATAATTTTTTTAGGTTTGCTAATTTTTCTTGTGAAATTTTCATTTCTTATATTTCCTCCACTTTGATTTGCTCGTAGTATTTGTCAAAATTTTCTATTTCTATATGGGCTATCTCTTCTGTTAAGACATTTAAAAGGCCGCAGGTCATCGATGTTTTGATGACTTCTTCTGGGCTTTTGTCCTTGTCTATGGCATAGATTGCCCCTGCAAGCGATGAGTCCCCGCTTCCTACCGGATTTATGGCAGTAACCGCTGGAACACTTGCCTTAAATATCTTATCTCCTGCCTTTACGACTGCCCCATCTTTTCCTAAGGACACTATTACATATTCTATGTCCGCAAGAGGAGCTTTTTTGAGAGCTTCTTTGATATTATCTTTGGTAATTTCCTCACCTAGTAAATCTGCCACTTCTGTTTCGTTTGGCTTGATTAAGTCTGGCTTGATTTTTACATTTACTACATCTTTTAGGCTTTGCCCTGATGTGTCTACTGCCACAAAGATGCCTTTGTTTTTGGCATAGGCAATTATCTCTTCATAAAAACTTGAATCAAGACCTTTTGGAAGAGACCCTGATATCGAAATTACCTTGCAGCCTGTACTTATTTCATCAAGCTTTTTGATAAATTCTTCCCTTTCAGCTGGGCTAATAGTTGGCCCTGCTTCAAGGATTTCTGTTTGCTTGCCTTCGTGTAGGATGGCTAGGCAATTTCTTGTTGGCTCCTTGATTTTTACAAATCTGGCCTCATGGCCTCTTTCCTTTAAGCCTTCTTCGATAAATTCTCCAAGCTTGCCGCCTACAAAGCCTGAATGAACAACTTCATCTCCTAATTCACCTAGGACATAGCCTACGTGAATCCCCTTACCACCAGCATGTTTTATTACCCTATCAGTCCTTGTCACACCATCTATATTAAGTGTTTCTAACTGGTAGGACATATCAACAGAAGGGTTTGCTGTGATTGTTAAAATCATCTATTCTCCTTTATGGAATTACTTTATTATCTCTGTATATTTCTCAATTTCTAGGACCTGCTTTGGGCTTATTTCATGATCTGTGATGAATTTCGCATCTTCCAGATTATAAAAATGATACAAGTCCTCATAACCAAGCTTGGAGGAATCTGCCACAAGGAAGCTCTCTAAGGAATTATCAAGAATCATCTTTTGCAAAATTCCTTCTTCTGGGCTATAGGTATAGGCCTTGCCCTTATTTATCCCATTTACACCTATAAAGGCCTGGTTAAACCTCATCTTTGTGACAAGCTCAAGGCTAAGGGCTCCCACAAAGGCACCCGTAACCTTCCTAAACTCTCCTCCAATTAACTTAATATTAATATTGTCAAGAAAGACTAATTTATTAAAAAGATAGAGGGAGTTGGTAAAAATATTTAGCTTCTTATCGCCCAAAAATTTGCTAACATATTCTATAGTTGAGCCTGCACCAAGGAAAATATTCTGTTCTTCCATCAAAAGGTCGCTAATTTTCCTGGCAATCTCTATCTTAAGGTCTTTGTTCTTAAGAAGTTTCTCCTCATTAGAAAACTCCCTAGGACGAGCCTTATCAATCTTGCTAGCTCCCCCATGAATCCTCACAAGTAAGTTTTTTTCCTCAAGCTCCTTCAAATCACGCCTAATAGTCATATCTGTAACATCCAAAAGGTCAGTCATCTGAGAAACCTGGATAATATCATTTTCATTTAACTTATCTAGAATTATCTTTTGTCTTTCTTCTTTTAACATTTGCTTTTCCATTCTAGAAGCTTATGTCAAGAGATTACTTAAGCTCCTTTGTTTCTGCTAGGTCCTTATACCAATAGGCTGATTTTTTTGGATATCTTTCTTGAGTGTCAAAGTCTACATAAAATAGACCATATCTCTTTTCATAGCCATTTGACCATGAAAATACATCCATAAGTGACCATAAGAAATATCCCTTGACAATTGCCCCATCATCTATGGCATCGCAAATTGCTTCAAAGTGCTTTTTGATATAATCAATCCTAGCATCGTCATATACTGTATTATCTACAAATTCGTCCTTGTAGCCTAGACCATTTTCTGTAATATAGATCTTTTTGTAATTTGGATAATCTCTTTTTACCCTCATTATTTGATCATAAAGACCCTTTGGATATATCATCCAGTCCCAATCTGTTCTTGGTACTTCTACATCAAACCTTCTTTGGCCAACCCCCTTGATTTGATAAACAGATCCGCCCTTATCACCCTTGCCATTGTGGGTAATTTGAGTTTCTCCATCAAAGTGAGCCATCCAATCGCTCATGTAGTAGTTGATTCCCAAAAAGTCATTTAGGTCCTTAGCTTTTGTTAAAATTTTAATATCTTCATCCCTAATGTCAAGACTACCACCATTTACTTCTAGAATATGGTTAACACCTTCCATCGTCTCTTTAGAATAATCACCTAAATAGGTTGCGTCTAGGATGAATTTATTATGGATAATATCTTCTAGCTCTGCCGCCTTCACATCTCTTTCATCTGTTGGGTCGAAAGGATACTTGGTTGGTAGGGCGTGAACTATGCCTATTTCCCCATCATTGCCTTTTTCCTTATAGGCAAGTATAGCTTTTGCATGGGCTAACATCATATTGTGATGAGATTGGAAAACTTTAGCAAGGTCGTATTTAATCCCTGGTGGGAATTTGCCTACTAGATATTGGCCATCGCCTATTGGTCCTATCTCATTGAAGGTTGTCCAATAGTTTACTTCCTTAAATTCTTCAAAGCAGAACTTGGCATAGTTTACGAAGTGTTCGATATTTTCCCTATTTAAGAAGTCCCCATTTGAATGAAGAGCTTCTGGAGTATCGAAGTGGTGGAGGGTTACGAATGGCTCAACCCCTCTTTTATGGCATTCTGCAAAAACCCTATGGTAGAAGTCAAGGCCTTTTTGGTTTACTTCCCCAAAACCTTGTGGGAAAATCCTTGACCATGCTATAGAAATTCTTATGCCATTAACACCGAATTCTTCTGCAAGTTTAAGGTCAACTGGATATTTGTGGTAGAAGTCGCTGGCAGGTTCTGCTGTGTACCAGTAGTTTTCTTCTAGGTACTTATCCCAGGCTACTGGTCCCTTTCCATCAGCTTTTGTTGCGCCTTCGCATTGGTAGGCAGCTGTTGCGCCCCCGAATATAAAATCGTCTGGTAATTTTCTCATTCTTTCATACTTTCTTTTACGAAATCAATCCAAGCTTAATAATCCCTAGAAAGCCTCATATACTGAGGCTTCCAGGTTTTACTAACTTGATTCCAAGTGGGTCTATCTATCTATAAAGTATTTGAAATTTAGTTTACTAGTCTTAAGGCCTAGTTTAATTCCTTGATCTCTGTCAATTCTTTCCACCAATAAGCACTCTTCTTTGGATATCTTTCTAGAGTGTCAAAGTCTACAAAGAAGAAGCCATATCTCTTATTATAGCCATTTGACCAAGAGAACATATCCATCAGACTCCATAGGAAGTAGCCTGCTACATTAGCGCCATTTTCATTGGCCTTAAGAACTGCCTTTAGGTGGTCTCTTACATAGTCTATTCTTGCATCGTCATTTACAGTTTTTTCGCTGTTTAATTTTTCTTTTAGACCTAGACCATTTTCTGTGATGTAGATTTTCTTGCAGTTATCATAGGCTGAAACTCTCATTATCATATCATAAAGACCTTGTGGGTAAATTGACCAATCCCAATCTGTCTTTGGAATGTCATCTCTTTTCACTTCTTCACCCATACCCTTAAGCTGGCTCTTGAAGGATCCCTTATCGCCTGTACCATTGTGGATGTGGAGGTTTTCACCTTCGTATTCTTTCATCCAGTGAGCTTGGTAGGAGTTGATGCCTAAAAAGTCTAGTCTTGGAGAAGCTTTTCTCATTTCTGCTAAGTCCGCTTCTTCAGCTACAAACTTATCAAAACCATTTACTTCTAGGATATAATTTACCCTATCAAGAGTTTCTTGGCTATATCTACCTGCTAGTACAGATTCGATACATAAACCATTTGCGATGGCGTCATATCTCTTAGCTGCTTCTATATTTTCTGCCTTTTCGTCTATTGGATAATAGGTTTCTAGGGAATGGATTACTCCAAATTCCCCTTCTTTATTATTATCTTTGAAGTAGTTTAGGGCCTTGGCGTGGCAGGTTAGCATACCGTGGATATTTTCCACAGCAAGGTCAAACCTGTATTTCTTTCCTGGTGGGAAGGTGCCAGTTATAAATTGATTTACAGACCAAGGCCAAATTTCATTGAAAGACGCCCATTTTTTTACTTCGGTAAATTCATCTAGGCAAAACTTTGCATAGGCTAAGAAGTCTTCTCTTACTTTTTCGTTAGTAAAGTCTCCGTCTATGTTTAGCTCATAAGGAGTGTCAAAGTGGTGGAGGGTTACGTATGGCTCTACACCATTGTCTAGACAATATTTGAAAAGATCGTGATAGTGGTCTACCCCTTTTTGGTTGACTTCGCTAAAACCTTGTGGGAAAATCCTTGTCCAAGCTATGGAAATTCTTATACCATTGATGCCAAATTTAACACAGTTGTCAATGTCTTGTTTATATTCATGGTAAAATCCACTGGCTGGATCTGGATCGTAGAGGTCATTTTCTTCATAGAAAACATCCCAACATACTAGTCCCTTTCCATCTTCCTTTGTCGCTCCTTCACATTGGTAGGCGGCTGTTGCTCCACCAAAGATAAAATCGTCTTTAAATTTCATTTTCTTCCCTTTCTAGGTAATTGTTTCTTATTTTTCCTTAGTTTTTTCAAGTATAAACTTAACAGCTCCTTGTGGATCTCTTGTTAAGGCTATATACTCTTTACCAGCTGTCTTGATTAATTGGTTACCAATTCTGTCAGTATCTTGTTTTATATCTTCATAGAAAGATCCAACTTGTGGTGCTAATACTACTACATCGTATTTTGGTAATATATCGTGGTGAGACCCATAAGAACCTGCTGCAGCCCTTAGTTTGACTCCGCTTTCAGCTGCACCTTCATTCAAAGCGTTAGCTAAAAGTCCACTTGTACCTCCACCAGCACACAATACTAGGACAGTTGTTTCCTTATCTGAATTTTTGCTTTCTTCGATTAGTCTTTCTTCTTCTGCCTTATCTGCCATATCAAGTTCTGCTTCAGACTCTACTCCTGCTTCTCTTAATAAAGCTTCTTCCTCTTGTTCTTGTTTTAGGATTTGTGCATCATAGGCCTTGAAGAATGGAAAGTAGATAATTACGTCTACGGCAAGTATTACTATCATCATCACTATTGATAATGGAGAAAAACCTGTTGATATAAAGGCTCCAATTGGGCCTGGTGTTGTCCAAGGCATTTGAGCTATCATTGAGTTCATGCCGAGCACTTCTACAAAGAACTTAAAGATCCATACGTTTACTATTGGTGCAAAGATGAATGGAATCATAAACATTGGGTTTAATACTAGTGGTCCACCAAAGAGGATTGGCTCGTTAACACCGAAAGATGTTGGCACTACTGCTGCCCTACCTACTGCCTTGTTTTGTTTTGATTTAGCTAACCACATAAACATAAATGGTACAACAAAAGTTGCTCCTGTACCACCTAGGGTTGCTATAAATTCACCTGTGTTTGGTGTAACAATTGCAGTTGCGTGTTGACCTGCTTGGAAAGCAGCTGTGTTGTTAGCTAAGTTAATAAAGGCTATTGCGTTAATAGCTGGGTTTACGATTGATGGGCCGTGGATTCCTATGAACCAGAAGAAGGCCATAGCTCCGTAGATAATTGCTAGTCCAAGCCAGCTGTCTGCTGCTGAGAATAGTGGTTGAATTAGTACGATAATTGCCTGTGCTAAGTTAGAACCTGTAAGATTTCTAATAAGCATATCAAATAACCAGAAGAATACTAAAGTAAATCCAAAAGGAATAATATCCTTAAAAGCTTGGGAAATGTTAGGTGGAACTTCCTTAGGCATTTTGATTGTTAGGTTATTTTTGATACAAACCTTGTAAATATTACCTGCTACAAAGGTAGATATGAAGGCTGCTATAAGTCCTGTAGATCCTAAAAATCCATTAGATAGACCGCCTTCAATTTGGTCTACTGCTAGGAACATAAAAGAAACAAGTGAAGCAAACATTACAGATGTCGCGTTGATTTGATTATCAATTGGCATCTCTCTGTTAAGTCCGCTTGTAAAGTGTCTAGCTGTTGTAATTGACATTACTAGACCTAATAGTCCCATTGATAGGGCATAAGGTTTGGTAAGAATTGCTTCCATTCCTTCTGACCAATAAAAACCAAAAATATTTGGTATATAGGCTACTAATAGGAAAATACTAGAAAATATTACTATTGGCATGGTTTCCATGAAGCCATCTTTGATGGCTACCATGTATTTATTTCTGGATAATCTCTCAAAAAATGGAGTGATTTTTTCTATTCCTCTAATTATTGCATCCATAATTTTCTCCTAAATTTTATTTTTTGTATATTTCGCATAAATCATACACAATATCTTTTAGTAAAATACTTGTCATAAGATGGTCTTGGGCGTGGATCATGATAAAACCTATTTCTAATTCCTTGCCTTGGGCATCAAGGGCCAGCATTTCTGTTTGCTTAGCATGAGCTATGTTTAGGTTCTCTTGAGCATCTTTTACAAGATTCTCTATTTTATCAAATTCACCTCTTTTTGCACACTTAATAGCTTCAAGTAATGAACTTCTTGCGTCTCCTGAATAGGCTACAATTTCAAAGCCTATCATACCAATGTCTTGTCTTGTTAAATTTTTTTCGCTTGCCATTTTTTACTCCTTATTAATCGTGGTATTCGCCTCTGTCCCATTTTTCTATAAATTCTGTGAAGAATTCTTGGTTTGCTACTTGGCCTTTCTTATCTTCTTTGTATCCTTCTTCGATAGCCATAATCTTTCCGATTATTTTTTCTCTTTCTGGACTTGCCTCATATTCTGTAGTTAAAAATCCATCTACTATTTCTAAAGCTAGGTCCTTGCCGACTATCATTCCACCAAAGCCTATAACGTTGGCATTTAGTTCTCTTCTTGCTGCTCTTGCTGTTTCTACATCCCTTACTAGGGCACATCTGGTGCCGAAAGCCTTGTTTACTGCTGTTGTAATCCCTACTCCTGTACCGCAAAGTACTACTCCTAGGTCACACTCGCCACTTCCTACTAACTCTCCTACTTTTTTGCCGTAGATTGGGTAGTGGGTTCTGGTGTTGTCGTAGCAGCCTACATCATAGACTTCATGGCCTAGGCTTTTGAGATGATCTGATACTTGCATCTTTAGGCTTGTTACTATGTGATCGCATCCTAATGCTATTTTCATTTTAGACCTCCTTAAAGCATTTTGTTTAGCATATCAATTCTTATTTGGTGACGACCACCGTCATAGCCGTGTGATAAGAATGATCTTAGGCAAGATTTGGCGAGCTCTTCGCCTACTATAGCTGATCCCATAACTAGGATTCTTGCTCCGTTGTGTCTTTTTGTCATTAGGGCCGATCTTTCTTCGCTGACTTCTGCAGCTATCATTCCCTTATGCTTTGAACAAGCCATGTAGGAACCTGCCCCATACTTATCGATTACCACTCCTACTGACTGGTCATCTGAGCCTGATGTAAGCATGCCATCTACTTCTAGAAGTTTCTTACATACTGCCTCTGAGCTATCTACTAGATCGAATCCTTCTTGGGTAAGGTCTTCGTAGTCATAGCCAAGTCTCTTTACTTCTTCGACTAAAGCATCCTTTAGCCCTTTTCCATCCATGTCGGATGCTAGAAATACCTTCATACTGCCTCCTTTTTATATTTCTGAATAGTTTTCTTCGAATAAGGAATCCATATCAGTTTCAATAACTTTTTTATACCAATAAAAACTTTTCTTTTTATATCTTTTAAGGGTTCCTGATCCATCGTCATTTCTATCTACATAAATGAAACCCCATCTTTTTTTCATAGTACCTGTTGTGCCTGAAACAAAGTCTTCTACAGCCCAGTTTGTATAGGCTAAGAATTCTACTCCATCTCCCATGGCCTTGTTTAATTCCAAAAGGTGTTCTCTTAAAACTTCTATCCTGTAATCGTCTTCTACGGTTAATTCTCCGTCCTTACCCTCTGTAAGGGATTCTATCTTAGCAAAGCCATTTTCCACTACCATAAGTGGTTTTTGATACCTATCCCAAAGCATGTTAGACAAGATTCTAAGACCAACAGGATCTACTGGCCAATCCCATTCAGTATAAGAAATGTAAGGGTTTTTAAGTTTGGTCATCTCATTCGAGTATGACTTTTCACCTCTTTTTTCATCTGCCTTGCTTAAGCCTGACATATAATAAGAAAAAGCTAGGAAATCTACTGTATTATTTTTTATAAGGTCCCATTCTTCTGGGCTTGCATCAAGCTTTATTCCCCTATCTTCAAGATCTTTTAGCTTCCAAGATGGATATTCTCCCTTAACGTGGACTTCTGGATAGAAAAGCATCCTTCTATTGTCAAAATATGCGCTTAGGTTATCACTTGGATCCATTGAATATGGGTAAATTGGACCTATGGCTGTCGACTGAGAAACTAGAGCGTTTTTGTCTATTTCCTTGATTGCCTTGATTGCCCTTGATGAAGCTAGGAAGGTATTAAAAATAAGTTGTTCCCTTGATTGTGGATCATTTTTTATTAGATCATCACTTACACCTAGGTGGAAAAATGGTTGGTCGCTTGAAATATTTATCTCATTAAAAGTCAACCAATATTTAACCTTGGTGTGATATCTGCCTACTATAGTCTTTACATATTTAATATAACAATCAATTACTTTTTTGTTTAAAAATCCGCCAAACTCATCTGCTAAGTATAGAGGAGTTTCACCAGTGTGGGTGATAGTTATAATTGGCTCAATGCCATTTTTAATCAACTCATCTAGCATGTCATCATAGTGAGCTAGGGCTTTTTCATTCGGTTTATCCTCTATGCCTTTAGGGAAAATTCTTGCCCAAGAAATTGAGGTTCTGTAAGCCCTAAGCCCCATTTCAGCAAAAAGTTTTATATCTTCCTTATATCTGTTATAAAAATCCACCCCTAAGTGTTTGAGATTAAAAGTCTCTGGATCATCATCTCTCCCATCAAGTGGAGAGTGGGGCAAAACATCTACAACCATCATGCCCTTACCATCTTGATTGAAAGCCCCTTCGTTGTGATAAGCCGCTGCTGCTGAACCCAACAAGAAACCTTTTGGAAAATAATTTTTCACTAATACCTCCTATAAAACCTTAATTGTTCGTTAGCACTTTCTTTTTATCGTTTTTGTTTGATAGTGTTTTCTTTTTTTCGTTTTTGTTTGATTTCAGTATACAGGAAATTGATTTCTTTGTCAAGCGTTTTCTTGAAATTTTTTATTATTTTTTTATAATTGCCTATGTATATTTATTTTATAAAAATCTTATGGGCCTCTAATACATGATTTTAACTATACTTTTCAAAATATAAGCTTTATAAAAAACATTTAACTTCTAACCCTCTGCCTTCTAATTTATAGATTATTTTTTTAATTTTCGTTTATGTTTGTTTTACTATAAAATAATTTAATAGTGATATATTTTTCATAAAAAAAGACTTTTCGTATAAAATTAAATTATACAAAAAGTCTTCAATGTTTTATTTGTTTTCTTCCCAATATTTTTTAGCTAATATTAAAGCTCCCATAGTTGGGTCTGCGTATGGTGCTACTAATTTGATATTTTCATCTAGGTATTTTTCTATAGCATCTGTTAATGCCTTTCCAAGGTTAAAAACTCCACCAGAATAAGACGCTAATATTTCCCCGTCAAAACTTAATTTTTTGCCTAGGGTATTGATTGTAAGGGCTGCTTCATAGGCAACTTTATCTAATAGTTCTAGGGCGCACTCATCCTCATTTTCTATTAGCTTTGAAAATATCTTACCAATTCCTGCTAGCTCATCTCTTGTCATGCCATCTGTTAGGGGAATTATTTCAAAGTCATCATCTATATTTAGCTCTTTTTTAATTTCATCATAGAGTAATGTTTTGGGGATTCTACCGTCACTTTGTTTGGTAAAATAATTGACTAATCTCTTTCCAATATAATAACCACTTGATTCATCTCCTATGAGTGGGCCCCAACCGCCACATCTCATGCTTTCTCCCTTGTCATCTAGGCCGAAACCTATTGATCCTGTACCTAAGATTAAGTTTATGCCTGGTTTAGCATTTAGGGATCCTGCCCAGGCATTTAGACAGTCGTTACCTACCTTAAATTTATCAGATCCTAGAAGCTCTCTTAAGCTTTCGTCTATGAAGGCCTCATCATCAGGATATTGGCCATAGCCTGGTACAGATAAAAAGGTATAGGCTATTTCTTCTTTGCTTATATTTGCTTCTTTGGTCAAGTTAGCTATAGCATTTTCGATTCTTTTTTTGAACTCTTCTCTTGATACTTGGCTTAGGTGGATTGTTTTTTCCTTGTGGTAGAATTCTTCTCCTTCTTTTGATAGGATAAAGGCTGTTTTTGTTCCTCCCCCATCTACTCCTAAAAATATCTCTCTAGTCATAACTCCTCCTTTTGTTGATTTTTATAATTCTATAATTTCTTAAGCTTAAATTGATAAGCCTCATATTCTGACTTAGCAACTGGCAAGGCAAGGCCCACTTCCATTAGGGCAACTGCCGAATATATCATTTTACTTTCCTCATCAATATAGAAAGCCTCCTTATCAAGACCCTTAAGCTTAACAAAACCCACTGGCATATTGGCTTCAATATAGGTCCTTACAAGATTAACCAGTACATCACACCTATCTTCTGAAACAAACATCCAGGCAGCATTTTCATCTTCAAAAGGATTTGATAACCTGTAATAATCTCCAAAGCGAATTAACTTTTCGTATTTTTTGTAAGTCTTTACTTGGTCTTTTACAATTTGTTTTTCAGAATCATCTAGCTTTGATAGGTCCATTTCATATCCGAAAGTTCCTGCCATTGCAACAATACCTCTAGTTTTAAGGCTGGTAGTTCTTCCTGTTTGGTGGTTTGGAACTGCAGAAACATGAGATCCTGTAAAGGCTATTGGATAAAAGAAAGATGACCCATACTGAATTTTTGTTCTGTTTATGGCATCGGTATTATCGCTAGTCCAGATTTGAGGAGAATAATACATTATTCCAGCATCAAACCTGCCTCCGCCACCGCTACATCCTTCTATGAGTATGTTTGGATACCTCTCACTCAATCTTTCATAAAATTCATACAAACCTAATACATAATCATAGGTCAAAGTCCCACTATAAACATCATCTAAAGACCTATTCATATCCCATTTGATATATTCTATATTAGCCTGATCTATCACCTTGCATATTTTCTCAAAAATATAATCTCTAATTTCCTTCCTCGAAAAGTCTAAAACAAGTTGATTTCTAGAACGTATAGGGTCTCTTCCATTAATTTTAATAGCCCAATCAGGGTGTTTTTCATAAAGCGTACTTACCTCATTAATCATTTCAGGTTCAATCCAAATGCCAAACTTAACCCCCAGATCATTTACCCTATTTACAAGCTCATTTAGAGTACAGCCCAATTTTTCTTCATTGACAAACCAATCTCCAAGTGAGCTATTATCATCATCTCTATTTCCAAACCAGCCATCATCCATAACTACCATATCTATTCCAAGGTCGGCTGCTTCTTTGGCAAGATTTACAAGAGTATCTGCATTAAAATCAAAATACGCTGCTTCCCAAGAATTTACTAGCACCGGTCTCGTTTCTTTAACAAGCTTAGATTTACACAAGTTATTTAATAACAATTTATGGTAGTTGTTAGATAGCTTAGATAATCCTTCAGATGAAAATGACATAATAACTTCTGGAGCCACAAATTCTTCGCCTGGGTCCAAGGGATAATCAAACAATTCGTCATTAAGGCCCATCAGAAGCCTTGTTTGATTGATCTGATCTTTTTCAACTTGGCACAAGAAATTGCCACTATAAACAAAGAGCATACCGTAACAGTTGCCAAAATCTTCTTTTGCATCCTTATCAGCCAAGATCACCCCAGGATTGTACTGGTGGCTAGAAGCACCTCTTCTGCTAGAAAATGAATAAGTACCATGGTCAAGACTTACCCTCTCAAAATTTCTTTCCATAGCATGCTTGCCATAAAAATTAATCACATCAAAATCCCCCGATAGGAAATCCAAGCAGGCAGTCATGACTTTCTTGATTTTTACAGGATTATTGCCTCTATTTCTTATGATAACACTTCTTGTTATAGCATCTTTATCATGAATAATCCCATATAGAAGACTAACTTCTATATCGCTTACTGGATCTTTTAGTATTATTTCAAGGCTTTCTGCCTCATCATCTGTCGCCCATATATGAGGAAGCTTTGACAATTCATATTTACCTTTACTAATTTTATAATCATAAAACAATAGCCTACAAGACTGAGAAAAATCACTATTTTCAATATTTAAGGCATAATTTCTAAAGTCCCCAGTTCCTAAAGTAGGAAATTCCTGTGGCAAAGCATCCAAAGAATAAGACCTATCGGTGTTAACCTCATTAGGATTTCCCAGAAATGGAATATAAACCTTGCCAATAGAATAATCCATATCTCCATGATTCAAAGGCCCATAATATAGGTGAAACAAATGCCCAAACTCATCAACCATCATCTGGTAGCTAGTGTTTTTTGTATGAAGACTAAATATCCTCTTCTCTTCATTATAAGAAATACTCATAAACCCCTCCTTATTTTAATTTAGCCAAACAGAACTTTAGACAAACTATGAGATTTCAATTATATATTAATATTGGTTTTGTTTAGTTTGTTTATGTTTATAATTGTTTGATAATAATGTATTTTAAGAAAACGATTTTGTCAAGTTGGTGTTTGAATCTATAAGTCATGTATATAAAGCTAAAATCCATATATTTGACTATAAAAATATTGGTAAATTATATTTCACATTAGGAAATTTTCTGGGTATTTAAAATAATAGTTGCCGCTCAAAATTTTCTGTATCATCAAAATTCATATGAATTCTTTAATCTAAACAAATATATAAGGTTAGGCTAATTATATTTTAGTATCAAAATATGAAAATGAATAAGAAAAATAAACTAGATTTTTAATAAAAATTTGAATTGTATCCTATATTTGATTTCAGAAATAAAGGAAATATTAGATATAATGAAGATGAAAGTTTTCATCAAGATTAGGCCCATTATTAATACAGGAGGGATAAGAGAATTTTTTATAAGATAAATTCTATTCATATCTTATAAAAAAATCCTCTTATAGGTTTATTATCTTTTTTAATAAAACGTACAATTTAGTATTAAAATAATAATATACGATATATATTATTTATAATTTAAATATATATGATTATGTATTTTAATTGTGGGTATATGAAGTTTCATAATAGAAGAGGTCCGCCCTTGCGTAAGATAGGGTATATTCTATCAGATCATCTTCTAAATCATAGGACAGCCTTCTTATTTTAAGGCATGGGCTCTTATCTTCTAGATTCATCGTCTTTGCCACTTGACTTGTCATAGACGA
>NZ_JBGMEF010000002.1:0-24917 GCF_046365475.1 Anaerococcus kampingae | reverse complement strand
CCCCGTTACACCCCCAGGCGGCCCCTAAGGCGGGGAGCATGATTAGAAGCTTGCCGTTGGCAAGCCACTCTTTGTATACAGAATCCTTTGTATTAGCTATACTTATTCCAACTGATTTTGACATTCCGATGCCTAAANNTACATCTCAGCACTTACTGAAATTTAATTTTAACTCGTGCATCAGGAGATTTTCTTAACGGCATCTCCATTTACAAAATCTTCCGACCTTGGGTGAATTATTCTGTATTCTGAGAGAATGTTAACCTCTGAGTAATTCCAAGGCTCGTTTGCCTTTGGCAAACATTGCAATAGGTAGGTCTAAGGATAAAGACTTTAAGACTTACATAAATAAAATCGTTAATTATTTTAAATCGAGGAAGCGTCCAAAAATTTTGTTGAGCGAAGCGAATCTAAATTTTTAGCTGACGAGATTTGAAATAATAGATTTTGTACCAGAATGAATAGCAGTCATGTACCAAAAGTTTGCGTAGCAAACATCCATTTTCCCCACGAGGGGTCGCTCGGAGGGTGTAACGGAAAAGGGGTGTAAGGGGGAATCCGATGAGGGAACGTGCGAAACGTTCCCTAGGGATTCCCCCTTGAACGAAGGGATATGTTTATAATAATCATTTATTATGAGATGATATTACGAAGGATTAAAACTTATAATAATATTATCTTGGATAATAAAAAAAGGGATTTTTAGGGGATGCCCCTAAAATAATTTTATCTTGGATAATAAAGAAAAAAAGAATATAATATCTGATAATGAGGTAAAAATAAAAAAGCGCCAGATCCCTTTGGGATGACGAGGGAGGAAGTTATCGAAAATTCGGCGGGAGCTTCCTGGGTTCACAGCCCTAGTGTTAGACAAAAGCAGAGAGCAATTTCTGTCACAGAGAAGACACAGTGGCCTCATTAATATCTATAAAAATTAATAAGGAGGCACTATGTGCGGAATAGTATGTTACAAAGGAAGTCTTGATGCTAAGGATATCATTCTTGATGGTCTAGAAAAGCTAGAATACAGGGGTTATGACTCAAGTGGTATAGCTATTATTAAGGATTCTAAGCTTGAAATCCACAAGGAAAAGGGTCCTATTGCAAGTCTTAAGGAAGAAATAGCAGGCAAAGATTTATCTTCTCACATCGGTATTGGCCATATTAGATGGGCTACCCACGGTGAGGCTAGCAGGGAAAATGCCCACCCACACACATCTGCTGATGGCAAGATTGCTATAGTTCACAATGGTATTATAGAAAATTATAAGGATCTTAAGGATGAACTAGCCAAGGAAGGCTATACTTTTAAGTCCCAAACAGATACAGAACTTGTTGCCATTTTACTTGGCAAATTTTATGATGGGGACCTTCTAAAGGCCTTAATTAAAGTTAAATCAATGATTGAAGGGTCTTTTGCTATCGGGGCAATCTCAGAAGATGAGCCAGATAGGCTTGTAGGCATCAGGAAGGATTCTCCTATGGTCCTTGGCCTTATGGATGATGGCTTTATCCTAGCTTCTGACAGCCCATCTTTTATCAAATATACCAACAAGTTAATCTATCTAGAAAATGAAGATATAATAGACATCAAGGGCGATTCTTACAAAATTTATGACAAGGACTTAAAGGAAGTAGCAAGGGAAGTAAAAACTACTTCTTTTGGGGCAAATGATGCATCAAAAGAAGACTACGATCACTTCATGCTTAAGGAAATTGAGGAGCAAGCTGATGTCATAGGAAGGTTGGCAGAAGCCCACCTAGATAAGGAAGGCCTAAAAGTAAAGAGTAAGGTCTTTAGCGAAGAAGAAATAAACTCCTTTAACAGAATCTATATAGTTGCCTGTGGTACAGCCTACAATGCTGGCCTAGTTGGCAAGGCTCTTTTTGAAAAATATTTAAGGATACCAGTTACTTGCGACTTGGCTTCAGAATTTAGGTACTCTGATCCACTTGTAGATGAAAATACCTTGGTAATTTTCCTATCCCAATCTGGAGAAACAGCTGATACCCTAAAGGCCCTAGACCTTGCAAAAAGCCTAGGAGCTATGACTCTTGCAATCACAAATGTAAGAGAATCATCAATCGATAGGGAAGCAGAAAGAACAATCTACACCGAGGCAGGCCCTGAGATAGCGGTAGCATCAACCAAGGCCTACACCAGCCAACTTTTAAATCTCTACATCCTAGGCCTAGAATTTAATGAAGTCTTAGAAAAATTTGATGATAAGGAGATTATTGAAGAAATATTTGCCCTTCCTCAAAAGATAAAAAATATAATCGATAGGAAAGAAGAGCTAAAATATTTTGCAAATGAGCTTAAGGATAAGGAACATCTTTTCTACCTAGCAAGAGGACTTGACTACCAAACAGCCATAGAAGCAAGCCTAAAGGTAAAGGAGATATCCTATATTCACAGCGAGGCCTTTGCTTCAGGAGAGCTAAAACATGGTACAATTGCCCTAATAGAAGATGGTACTCCTGTCATAGGCATCCTAAGTCAAAAAGACCTTTTGGATAAGGCTCTTTCAAATCTAGAAGAGGTAAGGGCTAGAAAGGCAGAAGTCTTTACCATAACAAATCTAAAGGATAAGAGAATAAGTGATATAGGAGAGGCAAGCTTTATCTTTGATGAGACCATAGACATTCTAGCCCCAATCCTTTCAGTAGTTCCTTGCCAAATACTTGCCTACTACACATCCCTAGCCAAGGGCCTAAATGTAGATAAGCCAAGAAATCTAGCCAAATCTGTAACTGTTGAATAAAATATAATTATATATTTCATTATCTACTTGTAAAAATATTAAAATATATAGGAGTTACCTATGAAACATAGAAAAATATTCATGGCAATAGGACTAATATTTATAATGTTTTTCACGGCGAGAGCTTATTTTATATACCAAGACTTAAAGATTGAAAGAGAAATAAGGCAATCTGTAAAGAATGACAAGGCTGAGATAGTATCCTTCATAAATGATGCTGACCATAGCTTAGATCAAAAATTCAAATGCAAAAGTTTTGAACTAAGAAAGTTTGATAAGTTTCCAAAGCTTGCTAAATTTGTCTATAAGTCCAAGGGCTTTGCATCTGCAGCTATTTATTATGGATTCTACTATATAAAAGATGACGATCTGACTTTATTGGGACTGAACAAACTTGAACCTAAGGCAGATGGCGAATATTTTTATAAGGAAAAATGTTCTGATAATCAGTTAAGGCTTAAAAAGATAGAAGATGAGATTTATTATTTTAAAGAGGTCTACTAAAGGAGAATCTTATAAAATAACAAAAACCCCAAAATCCGCAATACGGATAGAGGGGTTTTTATATGTTTCGATAGAAAAGAGCTTGTCTTTAATTTTCTATTTGTTTTTGCATTGCTTCATGTTTTACCAGATCTGGTATCATTTTGTTTGAAAAATATATTAATAAGATTGTTATAAGCCCATCGTCAAGCCAACCTAAGAAGGGAAGTACATCTGGCAAAACATCTGCTGGGAGTACTATATAGGCTATGGCTAAAAGAGCCAGAATTTTGGAAGATGTTGGTGTATTTTTATTAAAAAGAGCCTTTAGGTAAGCTGGTAGGGTTTTTCTAATTTTATTCATAAAATCTCCATTTCTTTTTAAAACTTAATCTAAGCTTTAAGTATATTAACTTCTATCTTCATTATACTTGAAAAACTTAAATGTCAAATTAAATATATTAAAATCAATCATCGATAAGGAAGAAATTTGCTTTTGTGATATAATACTAGTAAGGAGGAGGGATTATGGGATTTAGATTTAGAAAAAGCATAAACCTTGGCAAGGGTTTTAGGATAAATATGAGTAAGACCGGTCCGGGATTTTCTTGGGGCGGCAAGGGCTTTAGAATAACTCGCACCGCAGGGGGCAAGATTAGGGGATCAGCTTATATACCGGGTACAGGCCTTTCCTACCAAAAGGAATTTTCAAATCCTCTAGATTCTATCTTTAAGGGAGAAAAGAAGCCTAGCCCAAATACAGGAAATCCTAGGGAAGATTTTTCAAACAAGTCTTATGGCCTAGACTTTAAAAATATAAAATCAGACTGCCTAGAAGATGTCCTAAGCAAGACAGGAAAGGCTTATCCTTTGAGGATACCGGGACTTTTGGTCTTTATAGCTGGAATCATATTGACTTTTATCCAACCATATTTGGTAATTGTAGCTATAATTGGGGCTATCATGTATTTTTACAAGAAGAGCCTTGGTCAAATACAAATCGAATATGATTTTGAAAATGATGCAAAAGATGAATACGACCTAACAAACAAGCTTTTGGAGGGAATCTTAGAATCTGACGCTGTTTGGCTTGTAAGGGAAATGGAAAGGGATAATGACGATAATATAATCAGATCTAGAGAGTCTTTGGCCATAAAAAATGACATAGAAGGCCCGCTTGATACAAATGTCAAGGTTAAAAGCCTAGCAGCTAAGAATTTTACTATGAGCTTTTTGCCAGACTGTCTGCTTTTATATCAAGATGGGGATTACAGGGCCCTTTCTTATGGGAATTTGAAAATTGACCTAAGGGCTGAGACTTTCCTAGAAGAAAAGAAAATCCCAGATGCGACCTTAATTTCAAAATCCTTTCTACATGTAAATAAGGATGGGACCCCTGATAAGAGATACAAGGATAATCCAGAGATGTATTTGGTAGACTATGGGATTTTGGAGATTAAAGCCGATGATTTGGAGCTTTTAATCGTATTTTCAGATACGGTTATTGATGGTAAATAATAATTAGTTACAAGGCCCTCTTTATTTTAAATTTAAGAGGGTATTTTAGACTTACAAAAGGAGAGAAGATGAAAGTCGACTTAAGAAATAGAAATGTAATAGCCTTAAAGGATTTTAGCGAAAAAGAAATCCTATATTTAATAGATGAGGCAGCGAGGTTTAAGGATCTAAAGGCTAAGAGAAAGCCACACAAATACTTGGAGGGACAAAATATTATCCTGCTTTTTGAGCAAAGCTCTAATAGGACTAGGACTTCCTTTGAGGTGGCAGGTTTTGACTTAGGCCTGGGTGTGTCCTTAGTAGACCTAAGATACAATACCCTAGGGACTAATGAATCATTAGAAGATGCCATCTCAGTCTATGATAGGTACTATGACGGGATAGTTTATAGGGGGCCTGACCAAAAGCTTTTGGAATACATGATAGATTTGACAGATATACCTATCTACAATGCTCTCACAGACAAGTTCCACCCAAGTCAGATGATAGCTGATATGCTTACAATCAGGGAAAAATTTGGCAGACTTGAAGGCCTTAAACTTGTTTATTTGGGCTATACAGGAGATAATATGCCATCATCCCTTGCCATAACTTGTGCTAAGCTTGGTATAAATTTTGTGGGCTGTGGGCCACTTGAATATGCTGCCGATAAGGATGTAGTAAGCCTTTCAAATATGTTTTCTAAAAACCACCACTCAGATGTAATCTATACTGACAATGTCAAGGAAGCTGTTAAAGATGCCGATATAATCTATACTGACATGTGGATTGGCCTAAATGAAAAGGATGATGTGCCTGTAGAAAGGATTAAAAAGCTTTATCCATTTAGGGTTACCCAAGAGATTATGGATATGACTAAGGAAGATTCGATTTTCATGCACTGTTTGCCAGCCTTCCACGATAAGAAATCGACCCTTGCTCAAAAGGTAATAGAAAAGCTACCTAGCGATATGGACCTAGATGGGATGGAGGTAGCTGATGAGGTCTTTAGGTCTGAAAAGTCTATGGTTTTTGACCAAACTGAAAACAGGATTGGGGCTGTTAAGGCTATTTTATATTCAACTTTAAGATATGAATAGTCTACGGCCATCTTATGAAATATTATTCATATGAATCGAGTTGAAAAAGATTGAATTAATTAAATGAATTTGATAATCATTTAAAACAAGGGAAAAACAACGGTTTTTTATTGACTTGTGATAATAGATAGAATATAATATAAGTATAATATTTATACAATATAGGAGGAGTTATGATTAATAAAAAAGTATTAAGAATAGGTGCAGGAGTTTTAGTTGGAGCTCTTGGAGGAAAGGTTCTTACTTCACAATTAGCAAAAAAAGCAGCTGTAGGAGCTGTTGCTGGCGGATTAAGAGTAAAGGAATCACTAGATAAGACAATCGAACAAGTTAGGGTTTCAGCTGATGACATAGTTGCAGAAGCTAAGGAAGCAAACCTAAAAGAAGATTTAGAAAAAGCTCAAAAAGAAGCTGACCTAGATATAGAAAAGGTTGCAGAAGATGACCTTAAAGAACAAATAAAAGAAGAAATTAAGGCAGAACTTAAAGAGGAAGAAGATAAGTAATGAGGGCAAGTTTAGCCCATAGGCTAGATACTAGGGCTAGGTTTGTCTATGAAGAAGACCTAAGCTTTGATCTAGCCAATAACTTAAAATATCTAATTGAGGGTGTGAAGGGGGTTAATCTTTGTAAGATTAATCCTCTGGCCAATTCATTTACAGTATATTTTGAAAAGGGAAGCCTAGCTAGGCTTGCTAAATTTATTTTAAATCTTGATATAAATGAGGTAAAAGAGCTAGAAATTGATGATCCTGACTTCTACCCTCAAGAAGAGGAAGATGTATTTAGGATAGTAAGAGATGCCCTTTATAGGAGGGCCTTTTTTAGGTATTGCATTCCAGCTCCATTAGGCTCTTACCTAATCTTTGTTAGGGCCTACCCATTTATTAGAGATGGAATCAAGGCTCTATGGAAGAGGAAGCTAAATGTAGACCTCTTGGATGCTACAGCCATTTCTGTATCTCTTGCAACAGGAGAATATGGAGATGCTGCCAACATCATGTTCTTGCTAGACCTTGGCGAAAGGCTAGAAGAATACACCCTAAAGAAATCTCAAGATGACCTAGCTCATTCCTTGGCCCTTAATATAGACAAGGTATTTGTTCAAGAGAATGGCCAAAAGATATTAAAAGCTCTAAAAGATGTAGAAATTGGAGATTTAGTAGAGGTTGAGATGGGATCAACCATACCAGTTGATGGGGAGGTTGTAGAAGGTCTTGCCATGGTAAATGAAGCATCATTTACAGGAGAAAGTGAAGCGGTTAAGAAAAACAAGGGATCGGTAGTCTTTGCAGGTACAGCCCTTGAAGAGGGAAATATTCTTATAAAAGTTTCCAAAAAATATGACGATTCAAGACTAAGCCACATCATAAATCTGATTTCAGAAAGTGAGAGAAACAAGTCCTTATCACAAAAAAAGGCCGAAAATATGGCAGATTCCCTAGTTAAATACTCCTTCATAGGAGCAGGTTTAACCTACCTACTTACTAGGAATTTCACCAAGGCCAAGTCATTTTTAATGGTAGACTTTTCTTGTGCCCTAAAACTAACTATTCCAATAGCTGTCATGAAGGCAATTAGCCAATCATCTGACATGGATGTAATTGTAAAGGGCGGTAGGTTTTTAGAAAATCTTTCAAAGGCTGATACCATAGTCTTTGATAAGACAGGAACCCTAACCAAGTCTGAGCCAAAGCTTGCAAAGGTCATTGCCCTAACAGATATAAGCGAAGATGAGTGTCTAAGGATTGCTGCTTGTCTTGAAGAGCACTTCCCACACTCCATAGCTAATGCTGTAGTAAAGGCAGCCAAGGATAAGGATCTTCACCACGAAGAGATGCACTCAAAACCAGAATATATAGTAGCCCACGGTATAAGGTCATATATAGTCGACAAGCCAGCCCTAATAGGGTCAGAGCACTTTGTTCTAGAAGATGAGGGAATAGAAATATCTGACCAAACTAGAGCTATGATAGATGACCTTAAGGAACACTATTCACTTCTTTATCTAGCCTTCTCAGGCAGGTTAATTGCAGTTTTATGCATAGAAGATCCAATAAGAGAAGATGCAAAAGATGTAATAAAAGAGCTCAGAAAACTAGGCTTTAATGAGATAGCTATGCTAACAGGCGATGCAGAAAACGCAGCAAGATCAGTAGCAGAAAAGCTAGGCTTAGACCACTACCAATCACAAGTCTTGCCAGAAGATAAGCAAGCCTATGTCAAAAAGAAAAAGGCAGAAGGCAGGACAGTAATAATGATAGGCGATGGAATAAATGACTCAGTAGCCCTATCTGCAGCAGATGTAGGCATAGCCATGCACCAAGGAGCAGATATCGCCAAGGAAATCTCAGACATATCCATAGGCACAGATAGCCTCTACGGCCTAATAGATGCTATAAAACTAGCCAAAGCCATGGACCAAAGGATAAAAGATGATTACAAAAAAATCGTAGGCATAAACTCAAGCCTAATAGCCCTAGGAGTCCTAGGATATCTAACAAACACAACATCATCTCTAATCCACAACCTATCCACAGTCATGATAGGTGGTCAAAATATGAAAGATTATAGAATTTAAAGCTTGCCCATCAGGGCAAGTTTTTTTATGAAAGCTATTTATATTCATACAATCACTATAAAATAGCTCTTTTCAAGACTTTTTACTAATAATTATCAAAAATTACAAATAAAAATTTGACAAAAATTATATCCTGTTGTATTATCTAACTAACAAATAAATGTGATTACAGAAAGACAGTTTATATGAATTATTTTAGAGAAGAGACGCTTGGTGAAAGTCTTATAAGGATTATCTACTTATTCCCTCTGTATGCAGAATAGCCGAAATAAGTAAGCTATTACGGAAGCTACCGTTATCAGAAGCAAGAAGTTGATAGACTTCTGTTAAGGTAATCTTTTAGATTATAAACTTAGGTGGTACCACGAATTTACACTCGTCCTATATGGACGGGTTTTTTTATTGGCAAAACCTTAATCTATCAAATAAATTTTAGGAGAAGAAAATGAAAAATATACTCAAAAAAATCACAAGCCTAGCCCTTGGAGCAATCTTACTTGCTTCTTGTGGAGCAAAGTCAAATGAAGAAGGAAAAACAGATGCAAAAAGCGGAGAAAAGCTTACAATTGGAATAGTCCAAATAGCTGACCATCCATCCCTAGATGCTGCAAGAGAAGGCTTTATAGAAAAGCTAGATGAGTCAGGTCTTGCTTATGAACTTGTAGACCACAGGGCAAATGGTGATTTGGCCCTCATTCCTCAATTTGCGTCAGATTTAAAAAACAAAAAGGCAGACTTAATCTACACCATAGGCACACCAGCAGCCCAGGGAGTTGCCAATGCCATTACTGACCTACCAATCCTATTTTCAGCTGTTACAGACCCGGTAGGAGCTGGTCTTGTAGATGAAAATACCAAGTTTGGGGCAAATATCACAGGTGTCAGCGATTATGTAGAGCCAGGTAAGCTCATAGTTGATTTCTTAAAATTATATCCAGATACGAAGACCTTTGGTACAATCTATAATACAAACGAGCAAAACTCTGTAGTTCAAATAGAAGCCTTAGAAAAGGCCCTAGGAGAAAGAGGTCTAAAACTTGAAAAACAAGGAGTTTCAACTATAAATGACATGCCACAAGCCATCTCATCTCTAAAATCTAAGATCGATGCCATGTTTACAGTTACAGATAATGTAGTTGTAAATGCTATGCCAGTCCTATCTGAAAATTTAAACAAGGACAAAATCCCATCTATTGCCTGCGATGAGGGATCAGTAGAAAATGGAGCCCTAATTTCAGAAGGAGTTAACTACAAGGATTGTGGCAAGAAAGTCGGTGAAATGGCTGTATCTATCTTAAAGGATGGAAAAGCTATAAAAGATATCCCTTACCAAGATGCTGAAAGCCTAAAAACTTTGGTAAATAAAAAGACAGCAGAGATCCTTGGACTTGACTTAAATAAAGAAGTCCTAAAGGATGCAGAATATATTGAAAAATAAGAAAGAGAGAAAAAATGACAGGACTATTAGGGTCCTTGGCCACATCAACAGAGATTGGATTAATCTTTGGAATCTTGGCCATGGGCTACATGCTATCATACAAAATATTAGAATATTACGACCTATCCCTTGAAGGATCCTACCCAATGGGAGCCTTCCTAACAGCGGTAATAATTGCAAAAGGCTTAAATCCCTATCTCGGCTTAGTCTTATCAAGCATAGGCGGGGGCTTGGCAGGATTTTTGACCTATATCTTATACAAAAAAGTCAAAGTCCAACCCCTCCTAACAGGTATCCTTACCCTAACCATCCTCTATTCCCTAAATTTGAGGATAGGCGGGGCAAGCAACATTCCAATTGCCCAATATCCATCCATTTTTGGAAATCTTCCTAAATGGACAGTTCTTCTAGGCCTTGTAATCATAATAAAACTTAGCCTAGACTACTTCCTAAGAAGCGAGCAGGGCTATCTCTTAAAGGTCACAGGCAATAATAGAAAGCTAGTAAAATCCCTAGGCAAGGACCCAGATACCTATATCGCCCTCGGCCTAATCTTATCCAACGCCCTCATAGGACTTTCTGGAGGACTTATGGCAAATTACCAAGGCTTTGCAGACATAGGCATGGGCACAGCCATGATTGTAACAGGAATCGCTTCAATAATAATCGGCGATACACTTGGCAAGAATTCATCAAAACTTAGGGACACCACCAAGGCAATCATAGGTGCCATAATTTATAGGATAATATCAGGAATTGCAATCTACCTAGGCCTAAACCCAAACGACCTAAAGCTAATCACAGCCCTAATTGTCATAGCCTTCATAGCTTATAATAACTACCTAGCAGGGGCTAAGCATAGAAAGTTGGTAAAAAATGTTGGAAATTAGAAATATTTCAAAGACCTTTAACCCAGGTACAGAAGAAGAAAATACCATATTCAAAGACTTCTCCCTTAAGGTAGAAGAAGGGATAGCCACAACAATAATAGGCCCAAATGGCTGTGGCAAGTCTACCCTCATGAGGATAATCTCTGGGGCCCTTGCTGTAGATAGGGGGTCAATTCTAATAGACGGGGAAGATGTAACAGGCCTTAGCGAGGAAAAAAGAGCAGCCTACATCGGTAAGGTAAGCCAAGATCCCAAAGATGGGGTGGCGACAAACCTAGATATTTACGAAAATATGGCCCTATCCCTCAAAAAATTAGGCAAATTCACCCTCAAATCCCTAAATAAAAACGCTGATGAAAAAGAAATTATAGCAAGGCTAAAATCTCTAAACCTAGGCCTTGAAGATAAGCTTCGCACTAAGACTGGACTCTTATCAGGAGGCCAAAGGCAATCCCTAGCCCTCCTTATGGCTACAAATATCAGGCCTAAACTCCTCCTTTTGGATGAACACACAGCAGCCCTTGACCCAAAGACAAGTAGAAATGTCATGGATAAGACCAGGAGCCTAATCGACACAGAAAAAATCACAACCCTATTAATCTCCCACAATCTAAGAGATGTAGTAAGATATTCCGATAGGATAATTATGCTAAATAAGGGACAAATCGCCCTAGATGTGAGGGCCAAAGATATAACAGAAGATGAACTTATAAGGTCATATAAGGAAATTCTTGGAGAAAATAATTAGAAAAACTGGCTAAGCCCTTAATCATTTTGATTAGAGCCTAGCCAGTTTCTATATAAAGGGGTAAACAATTTATCTTATAAAAATAAGTTAAGTCTTGAAATAAAAGGAGGGTTCAAGTTATTTACCTATTTTTTTGAAATTTTCTTATATAGAGCAAATATCGCCATTCCCAAAATTGCATTTACTACTATAGCGCCACCTGGCTTGATATCAAAATGGTAAGACATGATTATTCCCACCATCATGTAAATTACACCAAGTATAGTAGTTATGAAAAATGTCTGCTTGTAGGACTTAGCAACTATAAGGGCTGTAGCCACAGGGAGCACTATCAGGCTTGTAACCATCAAAGCTCCAATTATCTTAACAGATAAGGCGATTGTTATAGCTGCAAGTAGGGTAAAGACAGCATCAAGGGCTTGAACCTTAACTCCAGAAAGCCTTGCAGTATTTGGATCTATAGCTATAGCCAAAAGGGCTGAATATCTGCTAACAGAAAGAATTATAACGAAGATAAATACTAGAGAAGTATTTATAATATCAGCACTTGTAACCGATGAAATCGAACCAAAAAGATAGGATTCAAAGGAATTTCCGCCTGGTGCAAAATCTGAAAGAATTGCCGCTATACCAAGGCCTGTTGACATTATTACAGCTGTTGCCATATCTCCATATTGGGGGAATTTCTTTCTAATTAATTCAATTAGGAAGGCTGCCAACACACAAATAATAGCAGATCCTAGGAGTGGATCAAAACCAAGAATTAAACCCATACCAACTCCAGCAAGGGCGGTATGTGATAGGGCATCGCCTATCATAGAAGTCTTCCTATTGACCATGACAATTCCTATAATAGGAATCATAATTGAAAGGAGGAAGCCCAAAAATAAAGCTTTTCTCATAAAGGCAAATTCTAACATTCTACTAGCCTCCCTTCTGACATTTCATATTTTTTCATATTCAACTTAAGACTTTCCATTTCCTTTAATTCATGAGTAACCATAACTATAGTAATTGAAAATTTTTCTGAAAGTATGTCTATAGTTTCAAAAAAATTCGCCTTACTTTCCTTATCAACCCCGGCTGTAGGTTCGTCTAGAATTAAGATTTGTGGATTATTAATCATAGCTTTGGCAATCATAGCTCTTTGGGCAAGACCACCAGATAATTCATTAACTGGTGTTTTTATATAATCTTCCATACCCATCTTAATAAGGATATCTCTAGCCTTTTGGTAATGGGATTTTTTAGGGATTTTAATAAAGCCAAAATCCTCATAGAGGTTTAAAGATACAAGCTCTAAACAAGTTATAGGAAAGGATATTTTGTTGACTATATTTATTTGGGGAACATAACCTATATCTTTGTATGACTTATAATCTTCGATATTTTTCCCCAAAATTTTAATACTTCCAGTATCTTTCTTTAATTCTCCCAACATCAATTTTATTAAAGTTGACTTACCGCTACCATTGCCACCAAGTATAAGTGCTAAATCTCCCATTTCTAGACTAAAATCACAAGATCTTATGACGGGAATTTTATTATAGGCAAAGGTAAGATTTTTTATTTCTATCGCTTTCATTTTTCCTCCTCGACCATAGAATTGTAGAGATTTTCTAGGTTCATACGCATCAAATCAATGTAATTTTGGTCTTTGTCTTTTTGCTCCTTGCTTAAAAACTCCATTGAGGCAAGGGGAGAAACCTTACCGTCAATTTCTTCTGCAAGGGCTTTTGCCTGTTTAGGATTTTGTCCATATTCATAAAAGACTGTTGAGATGTGGTGATAATCAGAAAAATCAATTGCCTTTTTTATTGTCTTAAGACTTGGGCTTTCAATACTAGTTAGACCTTGGAGAGGGTACTGGGTTAAGTCAAAGTCTCTAGCTATATAGGCGTAAGCATAGTGGAGGGTTAGGAAATTTTTCCTTGCCTTATCAAGCTTAGAGAACTTCTCTTTATATTCTGCATCTATATCTGTCAACTGATCTACGTATTTTAATTTGTTTTTCTTATAGAGTCTTTCATTTTCTGGATATTTTTCTATTAGCTTCTCTTGAATGGCGTTTAGGTATTTTTTAGCATTTACAATAGATAGCCAAGAGTGGGGATCATAGGTAATCTTATCAAAACCTGATGAAGACCCTTCCATAAGGGATTCTTCCTTGCCTTCATCTTTTAGGATATTACCCTTGCTATCCATTAGATTATAAGGCAGCAAATCTTCACTAATCCTATCTGAAATGAAAATCCACTTGCCGCTTTCCGGGAAGTTGAAAAATACTTCGCCAGATTCATGACCCATTTCAATTCCATAAACCTTGCCTTCCTCTACATCATTGGTAGATTTTTGTGGGACAAGTTCACCTTTTTGGCTCATAATTTCCTTAGCCTTCTTGACTAAGTCTTTTTGATTAAGGCCCTCATCTTTAATAAAAGCAACTCTCATCACATCTTCATGAGTATGACCGAAGTCGATTTTATTTTTGCCAGCTTCTACTTCAATTCTTGATAAGTATTGAAAATCACCGATTGCTGCAGCACCCTTATAGGTAATAAGGTCCACAGAATCTGAAAGCTTAAGGATATCAAGATTTGGAAGATTTTCCCTAACAGTATCAAGCCAAGGCTCCATATTTGCCCCATTTACAACTAATAAATCACATGAGGCTAGTTTTTTCATATCCTTTGGACTAGGTTCCCAAATATGGGGATCCTTATCCAAAGGCATAAAGCTTTTAACATTGATAGTATCTCCACCAATCATCTTCGTAAGGTCATTTACCGGATAAAAGGAAGTGTAAACTAAAGGGGAATCACCTGTTTTTTTAACATCCTTAGAACATCCGCTGACAAGTATTAAGACAAGGAGCGAAAATACTATTGAAAAATTCTTCTTAATTCTACTAAGATCGAGGGATAGTATCCTATTCAGTAATTTCATCTATAATTTGTTGGTCTGTTGAAGTAGGTTTTACAAATGTTGGGTACCAGCCTTCTTCCTTAAGTAGGCTATCCTTGTCATCACCATATCTCATATGGAAGTGGGTTAGAGTTTCTTCACCGTGGATAGGCATCATCATAAGAACCTTGTAAGGAGCATCTTCGCTTGTAGCTTCAAATATATCCCATTCAAGTTTGTGTCCACCGTGCTCTACTTCTACTTTTTCTTTGTATTTGTAATCTGCTTCACCTATTACCTCGCCCTTAGCTTCAGGGAATTCTTTTAGGAATTTAACATGGTCGCCAGAAATTTCAAGACCGCCAAAGTCACATTTTCTCTTCTTAAGATAAGCTTCCTTAGCTGATGCTTCATCAGTATTTTCTTTTTCTGCTAAAGTCTTGTAAGCTTCTTGGATTTCAGGTTTTTCTAGATATCCGCCCATGCCGTTCCATTGGCCTTCCCAATCAGCCATGCTTACTTCTTCAGCAGGCTTTTCAGCTTCTTTAGCTTCTTCAGCTGGTTTTTCTTCTTTAGCTGTTTCTTCAACCTTTGTTTCAGCCTTAGTATCTTCTTTGGTTTTTGTATCAGCTGCATCTTTTTGGCAAGCAGAAAGAACAAGTCCTAATGAAAGTAGGGCTGCAATAGTGTATTTATTTTTGTATTTCATAGTTTCACCTCATAAATTTTTATTAATTATTAATCGATTAACTGACATTGATAATAATAACACTTATCACCCGAAAAGTCAAGAGTGATTTGCATTATTAGTTAAAATTAATATTTTAACAAAGAATATTAATGCAAAAAGACCTTTAGAATCTTGTAAATAAGCTATATAGCCTAAGTTAGAATAAAAATCATGTCAGATCTTAAACTTTCTTAAGTTTAGAAAATATATTTAAATATAGTAATAGTTTATATAATAATAAGTATGAAAATCTTCTTATTGATAATTAAATACTAAATAATTATTAGAATATCACTGAATAAATTTATAGGCAAGCTAGGATAATAATTTATTTAGGAGGAAGTGATATCATGAAAAAGATAAAGCTAGATTTGATGGTTAGAAAAATTATTATTTTTATATTTTACTATCTTATCTAGATTTATTAAAAGTGGTGATATATTTTTGTTGAAATTAATGTATTTGATTATTCTAGTTGCAGGTGGAAATTATTTTTTGAGAAAATCACAGATAAACACAAGGCTACTACTATGCAAAACAAAGTAGAGAATTTTATTTGATATTAACTTATTAAGATAAATTTAGTAAGTTAGGTCTTATAATTATTTTGGAGGCAAATATATGAAAAAAGATAAATTAAAAATTATAAAAGATAAATTGTACTTCTTTTCCATCTTTGCTATTCTTTCTTTACAATTATCAAAAACTCACAATTTTCTTGAAAAATTAATATATTCCATACTATTTGTGGCGAGCGGATTTTATTTATTTAGCAAAGGTGATGAGAATTAGTAAAACTTAGCTAGTCTTCATGATAAAATAGTAAGAATCAAAAAAGACAGAATTCTTAATGAACCTGTCTTTTCTATCTCTAAATTTATTTTCTCATTAGGTAGTTGAAAGCACCAAGGGCTGCTGTTGCGCCAGATCCTGCTGCTATTACTATTTGTTTGAAGAGTTCTTCTGTAACATCTCCTGCTGCATAGATGCCTTCTACATTTGTAGACCCATCTGCAGATGTGATGATTTCTCCTCTTTGGCTTAGGCTTACTTCAGTTTTTTCTAGCCATTCTGTATTTGGTACAAGGCCTACTTGGATAAAGCAGCCAGCTATATCAAGTTTGTGGTCTTTGCCAGAAATCCTGTCAGTATATTCTAGGCTTTCTAGCCTGTTAGAACCGTAGAGGCCTGTGGTTTGGGCATTGGTTATGATTTCTACATTTGAAAGGGATTTGACCTTCTTTTGTAGGACGTCATCAGCCTTTAATTCTGGCAAGAACTCAAGGACTGTTACATGGTTAACCATGCCTGCTAGGTCGATTGCAGCCTCAATTCCTGAGTTACCTCCGCCAATTACTGCTACATTCTTGCCCTTAAAAAGTGGGCCGTCGCAGTGGGTACAATAGGCTACACCCTTGTTTCTAAATTCAGTCTCTCCAGGAATGCCGATTAGTCTCCACCTAGCTCCTGTGGCAATTATTGCAGTTTTTGATTCAAGCTTAGCACCATTATCTAGGCTGATTTCTATATTAGAATCTTTCTTTTCAATATTTTCTGCAAGAGCGCCTGTCATTATCTCAACATCTAAAGCCTTAACTTGCTCTTTCATTTGATTCATAAATTCAGGGCCTTCTGTATATTTAAAGCCTGGGATATTTTCTATAGAAAGAGTTTCATTGACTTGGCCACCAAATTCGCTGGCAATTATTCCTGTCTTGATTCCTTTTCTGGCTGCATAGATAGCTGCAGTTGCTGCTGCTGGACCGCCACCTACTATTAGGACATCAAAAAGTCCCTTATCAGAAAAGTGGTCAGCGTCTATCTTTGAGCCTAGCTTATCAAGGATTGTCTCGATTGATTGTTTGCCGCCCTCAAAGAAGTCCCCATCCTTAAAGATGGCAGGAACTGCAAGGACATCACGACCTTCTGCTAGGTCTTGGAACATAGATCCTTCAATCATGGTGTGATTTATAGAAGGATTTAGGATGGCCATGATATTTAGGCCTTGGACAACATCTGGACAATTGTGGCAAGAAAGAGATACAATTGTTTCAAAATTGCATCCGTCTAGGGCCTTAATCCTAGCCTTTATGCTTTCATCAACCTTTGGCTCTATTCCTCCAACTTGTAAAAGGGCAAGGGCAAAGGAAGCAAATTCGTGGCCTAGTGGAAGGCCTGCAAAGACTATATTACCGTGGTCAAATTCACCCTTAAGGTCAAAGGATGGATTGTAGGTGAGGTCTTTTTCCTCAACCTTTATCTTTGATGAAAGGCTTGCTACATCGTCTATAAATTCCTTAACTTTTTTGGAATTTTCGCTATTATCAACAGAAAGCCCAATAGTGACCTCCCCTTTGAGGAGGTCAAGGTATTGGGCTAACTGGGTCTTTAGATTATTATCTAACATTATTAGATTTTACCTACTAGGTCAAGTCCTGGTGTAAGGGTTGCACTTTCTTCTGATTCCCATTTAGCTGGGCAAGCTTCGCCTGGGTGAGCTGCTATATATTTTCCAGCCTTAACCTTGTTAATATTTACATTAGCCTTTCTACCTATTCCATCAGCGTTGATTTCAACAGTTTGGATAACATTTTCTGGGTCAAGAACAAGGGTAGCTCTGTGAGCCTTGCCTGAATCATCAAGTAGGTCTAAAGCTCTTGTTAATTCCTTGTTAGAATCACCAATCATTGTGTATTCAATCTTGCTAATAGCATCACTATTATCATGCCAAGCCTTGTGAACAAAGTGTGTATCAACAGATACTGAGTAAACCTCAGCACCAAGCTCTTTAAGCTCTGCGTATGATTCTTGCATATCTTCAAGCTCTGTAGGACATACAAATGTAAAATCAGCTGGATAGAAGATAAGAACAGTCCAAGAACCCTTTAGGTCTTCATCTGTCACCCTTATAAATTCTTCCTTAGCTGGATTGTATGCGTCAAGTTCAAATTTTGGTAATGTTTTTCCGATTAAAGCCATAATTTTCTCCTTTTTATTTATATTCTATAATAATAATTATAATCATTCTAATTTAAAAAGTCAAGGGAAAGAGTTTTTATAAAAATAAACATAAAAAAAGCCTTCGCCTAAGGCGAAAGCTAAAATTATGCTCTTTTCTTCTTGGTATTTAAAATTAAAGACCCTGATAAAACTAAAATCATACCGATAGCAAGATTTGTAGTAAAAGTCTCTCCTAAGATTATAACTGATAGGACAGATCCAAAAAGTGGGACAAAGAGCTTGTAAATTCCAAATTCTCCTGCTGAGTGGTTCATAAGGACTATTGTCCAAATGCTAAAGGCGGTAGCTGAAATAAAGGCAGCATATAAAAGTAAGATGGCAGCCTTGGCTGTAAAGACCAGACTTCCTTCCTTAAGTATGGATCCTGTGATTATAAGGATGGTAGACCCAATCAAAAATTGAACCCCTGTCATAATATAGGCGTTTTGGCCCTGGCCATATTTTCTAACAAGGACTGTACATAGGGCATTGATGGTGGTAGATACAAGTATCAAACCCTCACCAGTTAGTCTTAAGGGACTATCACCTGCTTCCTTGCCCATATTTGTGACAATAATACCGGCAGTACCCATGATAAGGGCAATGATAATTCTCTTGTCAATCTTATCACCTGGAAGTAGGAAAAATGAGATGATAACCACTATAAAGGAATTTGCTGACTGGATAATAGATGACTTAACACCCGCGGTATTTGATAGGCCTATATAGTAGCACATATATTGGATAAAGGTCTGGATAAGACCCAAAATTATAATGAATTTCCAGTTAATCTGACTCTTGTCTACTTCATCTTTATTAAAAATCTTAAAATATATAAGGGTAATAATCCCTGCCATAAAAAACCTAATTCCCGCTATAAGAATCTTAAGACCAGTATCAGTACTTGCCACAGCAAGCTCTATATAGGTAGTCTTAATAGTAGGAATAGCCGATCCCCAAAGGAACATGGCAAAGATAGAAAATATAATAGCTGTTTTCTTATTTTTTAACAAATTCTCCTCCTGAAATTAATAACTTACTATTTAACTTTACCAAATAAAGAGAATATAGCAAAAATTAACTAATTTTAAAGGGGTATGAAATATCTTAGTCGCAAAGCTTCTTCGACATGACAGAGAACAAGCCAGTCCGGCTCATGAGGACCATTGTTCTTTATATAGGGTTTCGTTGATACATCGTTTACAGGTGATTATTTGGATTATCATGAATATAATAGCTAATAATTAAAAGATATGAAATAAGCTGTATGCCTGACAATGCGACTCATAAAAATCAATGCTCCTATTCGTCGCATCAATTTTTATTCGCTGCATAAGGTTCTTCATCAATCTTTTCTTCGTGCTTTGCACTCGAAAATATTGTGAAGACCGCAAAAATATTGCTTACAATATTTTTGCTACCATTAAATAGAGCCATTAGCTAAATACTAATGGCCCTGATGGTTGAAATCATTATGTAGATTTCATGAGTTAAACAGCGAAAGTTTCTTAACCTTCTTATTTAGTATAGCAGCAAATAGCTTATTTGTAAAGCTTTTTGCACTTATTTTTGAATAAGTCCTTTTTCTTTAATAAAATTTAATTTTCTAGGGTATATATTATAAGGATGGGAGATAAGATGAAAATATTAATTGGAATTGATTCTATAAAAACTTTTGAAAATTCCGTTGAAATCGGAAATGTTTTTAAAAATAGTATGAATGAAGATGTGACTGTCATGCCCTTTTTGGATGGGGGTGATGGGACTGTTGAAGCTATGCAGGCTGTGATTAAGGGGAAATATAAATATGTCAATGTACATAATCCCCTAAATGATGTGATCACCGCCAGATACATACTTAAGGATGATTTGGCTGTTATGGAGATGGCTGAATCTTCTGGAATTAGGCTTCTTTATAAGGAAGACCTTAGGGTTATGGATTCTTCTTCTCTTGGTTTTGGGGAGATGATTCTTGATGGCCTTGATAATGGGGCCAAGTCCTTTTATATAGGTATCGGAGATACCGCTACTAACGATTTGGGTATGGGTATGCTCTATGCCTTGGGGGCGAGATTTTACGATTTGGATGACAATGACCTTAACCCTATTGCAGAAAATATGGAAAGAGTGGCTAGGGCTGATATTTCTGGCCTTGATAGGAGGCTTAAAGATGTTAAGATTGTCATAGCGACCTCTACCTTTAAGACTCTTTTTGGTAAGAATTCTTTCCTTGAGGATAGGGTCTACAGAAAGGGCGCTAGCGACCTTGATACGGCTAGGCTTTTTAAGGGGTCTAAGAATTTTAAGAGGATTATCGAAGATGAACTTGGTACAGGCTCTGTCGATATGCCAGGTCTTGGTTCTGGTGGTGGAGTGGCTTGGGCCCTTTATCTCTTCTTTAAGGCCAAGATTACTAAGTCTATGGACTTTATGATGAAGACCCTTGATTTTGAAAAGCTAATAAGGGATAAGGATGTCCTTATTTTAGGTGAGAATGTCGAGCAATTTGGGGCCTATTCATCTCAAAACGTGGCCAAACTTGCCAAAAGATACAATAAAGACCTTGAAATTATCTTCCTTGAAGACTCTACTAATAAGAGGGTTGAGGATAAGGGAGATTTTGATAAGATTATTTCCTATGAGCTTAGGGATACTTTTGATAGGCAGGATATGTATAAGGAAATAGGCTTTCTTGCCAAAAGGGTTGAGTCCTTACTTTAATTGAGAGGATAAGAGGTATAATTATCTTATGAATATTAATTTAGAAAGACTTAGCCAAGCTAAGGTCACATCGGCTTTGATGATTATTAATGTGATTGTCTTTGTTCTGATGAGTCTTAGTGGTGGTAGTGAAAGTATTGAAAATTTGATAAGATTTGGTGCAAATTCCAAGATTCTCGTAGGAGAAGGGGATTGGTGGAGGCTTTTTACGGCTTCTTTTATCCACATAGGATTTTTTCATATTATGTTTAATATGTATTTCCTTTACAATATCGGTCCTATATTTGAAAGGCTATATGGATCTGTTGGATTTCTTATAATCTACCTAGTCTGCGGGATTTTTGGCAACCTTGTTTCCTATGCCTTTGGGGATGTCTATACGGTATCTGCTGGGGCATCTACTAGCCTTTATGGGCTTTTGGGTATAGCTATCGGCATGATGGTTGTCTATAGGGATGATGCCATCCTCCATAGTTTTGGGGCAAGCTTTGTGTCAATAGTTGTAATTAACGTGATTTATTCCTTCCTTATGCCTGGAGTGGGCGTTCTTGGCCACTTGGGCGGTTTTGTGGGAGGATTTATCCTTGCCAATGCCTTGCCAGTTGTTGGAAGGGACTTATCTATTCCTAGACAAGTTGTGGCAGGTCTAGCGACCCTAGCCTTGGCCTTTATCCTAATAAGGATAGGTAATAAGTCGCTTTTAGGAGTGTAATATGAAGAAAATATTGATTTTGGGCATTCTTTTGACTTTGACATCTTGTGGTTTTGAGTCAAAGGCGGAATTTGAAGCCAAAAACACTCCTAAAAAATCTGAAGAGATTGAATTTCCAGAGATAAAATACCTGCCATCTACAAATTCAGGGTCATCCAGCCTTGATTTTGAAGAAACTTATGGCAGGGGAAAGATGGGAGATGCAGTAGCTATAGAAGATGCTATGGGTTTTTTGAAGGATTTTGGCCTAGGGGATAATTACCTAGGCATATCCGTTCTTGAGTCATCATATTCACCAGACTCTTTTTCTGCTGTTTTATCTTTTGAGAAAAACGATCAATTGGTAGAAAAGGAATATGGACCGGTCATAAGCCCTGACGGAATATTCTCTAAGGTGTCATTTGATGTAATAGAATCTGACTCCGGCCCTATGCTACTTGCTAGCCAGGTCGTGATAAATGAGGATTCTACATCTTCGGCATATTTTTTATACAATAAATATATGTCGCTGATAGATTCCTTTAAATTCGAAAACTCAAAAGCAGACCCTGCAACCAAGGTTTATAGACTAGGAGATTTGCTGGAAAATAGGGATGCTTCTACAAATGACCTTAAAAGTCTTATAAAAAATAGGCTAGAGGCAGAAGATGATTATTTGGGAGAAATCCTAACAGCCTATAATATAAAATACAAAAAAATAAAGGCGAGCCTAGATGGTGATGAGATTTCTGTAGGAAATATGCCAAGCGACCCTAAAAATAAGATATTAACTGTAAAATATGAAGATGAAAAAGGTAAAATATTAAATATAAAATAGGAGGATATTTAATGCAAAGAAACGAAATAGAAGAAAGATTAAAATGGGATACTTCATCCATTTATGAAAATGATGAAGATTTCTATAAAGATATTGAAGAAATAAAGGCTCTTGTAGAAAAGCTTACATCCTACAAGGGAAAAATCACATCAAGCCTAGAAAATTTCAAGGCCTACCTCAAACTAGACGAAGAATTTTCTAGAAAGATGGAAAAGGCCTATGTATTTTCATCCCTAAAATCAGATGAGGATACCAGGGTAACCAAATACCAAGAGATGAGCCAAGTAGCTCAAAATACATGGGTAGGAGCATCAAGTGCCCTTTCTTTCGTACAACCAGAGCTATTATCAACTGATAAAAAAGTTATAGATGAATACCTAGAAGATAGTGAAATTTCATACCTAAAACACTATTTTGACGATATTTTCAGAAACAAAGACCATGTCCTAGATGAAAATGGGGAAACAATCTTAGCAGCCTTCGGCAAACTAAAGAATAACCCACAAAACACCTACATGATCTTTAATAACGCCGACCTATCCTTCCCAAGCGTAGAAAAGGATGGCGAAGAGATTAGATTATCTGATGCTAACTTCGTAACCCTCCAAGAAGACCCAGACAGGGACTTTAGACGTGAGGTTTATGAGAAATATTACAAAACATACAGACAATACTCAAACACTCTAGCATCAACCTTAGACGGTGAATTTACAGCTCATAACGTAGAAGCAAAATTAAGAAAATTCTCATCAGCAAGAGAAATGTCACTTTTCAAAAACAATCTTCCAGAAGAAATCTACGACAACCTCCTAGAAGTAGTTCATGAAAATAGTGACATTCACAGAGACTACACAACTTTAAGAAAAGAATACCTCGGTGTAGATGACCTAGGCTTCCACGATATCTATGTGCCACTAGTAGAAGACTATGACAGAAAAATCGAATTTGATGAAGCAAAAGAAATAGTCCTAGCAGCCATAGCACCACTTGGTGAAGAATATGTAAAGGTAGCAAGAGAAGGTTTTGAATCAAGATGGTTTGATGTTATGCCAAACGAAGGCAAGAGATCTGGTGCCTATTCATCAGGATCCTATGACACCCAACCATTTATATTACTAAACCACACCAACACCATAAATGATGTATTTACAGTAGTTCACGAGCTGGGCCACTCCATGCACTCCTACTACACAAGATCCACCCAACCATACCAATATGGTTCATATTCAATCTTTTTAGCAGAAATAGCATCCACAACCAACGAGCTTCTACTCCTTGACTACATGCTAAAACATAGCCAAAGTGAAGAAGAAACAAAATATCTCCTAAACTACTTTGTAAACCAATTCAAATCAACAGTATTTAGACAAACAATGTTTGCAGAATTTGAACACAAGGTAAACAAACTAGTAGAAGCAGGAGAACCAATCCCAGCAGAAAGACTACACGCAATCTACAAAGAGCTAAACGAAGAATTATTCGGCAAAGACATAGAAGTAGATGACTATATAGCAGCAGAATGGGCAAGAATACCACACTTCTATATGTTCTACTATGTATTCCAATACGCAACAGGCTTCATGAGCGCAGTAGCCCTAAGCCAAAAAATCCTACACGGCACAGACGAAGATAGGACAGCCTACCTAAACTACCTAAAAGCAGGCGAAAGCGAATATCCACTAGAAGTCCTCAAAAAAGCAGGAGTCGACATGACAAACAAAGAAGCCATGCAAGCTGCAATGGATGTAGCAAGAGATGCTATGAAGGACTTAAGAGAAGCAATTTTATAAGAAAAAAATACCCTCCTTGCCAAAGCATGACCTGAACCCGTAAACACGGAATAATTTAATAATATTTTAAGCGGAATGTAATCTGTACATAACAGGGGACATTCCGTTTAATTTTGTTTTAATCCTATCTTCATTGTACCATTTAATATATTTTCCAATCTCATTTATCAAATTGTCATAACTTTTAAAATCCTCACCATAAAACATTTCTTGTTTTAGTATACCAAAGAAGTTCTCCATAGGAGAATTATCTAAGCAATTCCCCTTTCTTGACATACTTTGCTTAATATTCATTTTTTCTAGTTTTTTAGTCCAAGAACTGTGTTGATAATGGAATCCTTGGTCTGAGTGTATCATTAGTTTATTTTTATTTTTTGTATTCTGTAAAGCCTTATTTAGCATTGTATTTGTTAATTCTATTGTTGGGTGGTAACTTAAGGTATAGCTTATTATTTCACTGTTATATATGTCTAATATTGGCGATAGATAAAGTTTCTTTTCTTGACCTTTTATTCTAAATTCTGTTACATCTGTTAGCCATAATTGATTTGGTTTATTTGCTTTAAATTGTCTATTTACAGCATTGTCTGCTACTTTTCCTATTTGTCCCTTGTATGATGAGTATTTTCTTGATCTGGTTTTAAATTTAGTACATAGCAAGGACTCTTCTCTCATTATTCTTAAAACTCTTTTATGGTTGATATTAAAACCTTTATTTTTTAATACCATAGTTACTCTTCT
>NZ_JBGMEF010000019.1:0-166116 GCF_046365475.1 Anaerococcus kampingae | reverse complement strand
TAGATTTAACTATTCTGCAACATCACCTCTTTTAAAAATTAATTTTCTTCAACTACTGCTACGCCTTTGTACTCTCCACAGGATGGGCAAACTCTGTGTGGTAGCTTCATTTCGTGGCAATTTGGACACTCAACATAGTTTGATCTGTTCAAAGTATAAGCTGAGGCTCTTCTTTTATTTTTTCTTGTTTTTGATGTTCTTCTTTTTGGTACTGCCATCTATGACACCTCCTCTTATCAGTTTTAGCAATCCTTTATATTATATAAGCTAAAACTTTGCTTGTCAAGCTTCTACGAGAGATTTTGTATCTCTTGCTATCATTAATTCTTCGTTTGTAGCTATTACCATAACCTTAACTTTAGAATCATCTGTAGATACTACATGGCAACCACCACGTACGTTGTTCTTTTCTTTGTCTATTTTAATACCAAATAATTCAAAGCCTTCCATGATATCTTCTCTCATAGAAATTGAGTTTTCGCCGATACCACCTGTAAATACTATAGCATCACAAGCGCCTACTTCTGCCATATAGCCTGCTATATATCTTTTTACTCTTGTAGCAAACATTTCTAGGGCAGCTTTGGCTCTTTCATTGCCTTCATTTGCAGCATTTTCTAGGTCTCTAAAGTCTGATGATACACCTGATACTCCTAGAACACCTGACTTTTTATTTAGGACATTTTCCATTTCTTCTGGAGAAAGATTTTCTTTTTTCATGATGTAGGTTACAGCAGCTGGATCTATATCACCAGATCTTGTACCCATTACAAGTCCTTCAAGTGGAGTAAGTCCCATTGATGTATCAAATGATTTACCATTTTTAACAGCACAAATTGATGAACCATTACCAAGGTGGGCTGAAATGATATTTAAATCATTTACATCTTTGCCAAGTACTTCTGCTGCTTTATTAGTAATAAAGTTGTGGCTTGTGCCGTGGAAGCCGTATTTTCTTATAGCTTCTTCTTCGTAATATTTGTAGTCTATACCATATAAATAAGTTTTTGCAGGCATTGTTTGGTGGAAAGCTGTATCAAATACTGCTACGTTTTTAACGTTTGGAAGTAATTTTTCACAAGCTTCAAGTCCCATTAGGTTAGCTGGGTTATGAAGTGGTGCAAATTTTGTATATTCTTCTATAGCATCTCTTACTTCTTTATCTATTAAGGCAGATTTAGTGATTTTTTCGCCACCGTGTACAAATCTGTGGCCTACTGCGTCAATTTCTGAAAGGTCTGCTATGACACCGTTGTCTTTATCAACTAGAGCATCAAATACATGAGCAACAGCTTCTGTGTGATCTTTCATAGCTTCTTCTATTATATATTCGTCATCACCCTTTTCTTGGATAAGTTTTGAACCTTCGATACCAATTCTTTCTACTAGGCCTTTTACCATTACTTCTTCATTTTCCATGTTGAATAATTGATATTTTAGTGATGAAGAACCACAATTAATTACTAATACTTTCATTTTTCCTCCAATATTTTTCTTCTATTTACCTACATTATACCTTAAATGTTACTTTAGCAATATTAATAAATTCGCTTATTTATAAGAATGAATTTATCTTTTTCATCATACTTATATTTTATTAGGGCTCTGCTTATTGTATTTTTGTACTTTGATTTTAAATTGAACTGTAAATTATTTTCATCCTCAGATTGGTAGATTTCAATATCAGATTTTAAATATAGCACTCCTTTTAATGAGTTTGGTTCAAGGTTTTTATCAAGACTTAATTCTTCTATAAGTACATTTGCAAAACTTTCTGCATCAAATAAACTTTGTTTTTTATCACTAATATTATTTGATAATTCTGTATCCACTTGATTTTGTCCTGCTATAAAACTGACACTTAGGGCAAGTAATAATAATATTATAAGCACATATATACTAATAAAGGCTTTTTTCATAGCTTATCTCCCACATCAATGGCTGTTTCAAAGTTAAAATTTCCTCTTAAACTTCTTATATAAACCCTAATTAGCTTACTATCCTCATCCAAAACCAACTTTATCTCTTTTATTTTAGCTATATTATTATCTCTGCCAGAAGCATCTGTTGACAGGTTATCTCTATTAATTTTCAGAAATTTATTGTCACGATAAAAATAGCATTTTGAATCTATACCATCCATGTTTGTCTTATAAAAATAAAAATTACACACTTCATTATCCCTAGTTTCAATCTTTTTTGACCTTCTGATATTAGTATCAACATAAAGCATGGCGGTACATGCTTCCTTATACTCGGCCTCTCTAGTAATGGATGATGAAAGAATATTGAAGTTTACCTTGAAAAAAGATGATAAAATAACGACTAAGATTGAGATTATAGCAAGGCTTATTATCAATTCTAAAAGACTAAAGGCTTTCTTCATCTATAACCTCTATTACTTCTAAGCTATCATTCCCAAAAGATGCCTTTACTTTTATGTATCTATCTGACTTAAGTCCTGAGTTTTTATAAGGACCTATTGAGATTTTTATCTTATAATCTCCAATTTGGACTTCATTTTCTAGCTTATCTACATTCTTATTTTTCCTTGCTATATCCTTACCAAGCTCTAGTCCTGCTTGAAGGGCAAATGTCACTTGGGCCTTATCTTTTATTTTCTCTGAGATTTGCATATTATTCCTAGCTGAAGGAAATACAAATAAGGCTATAAGACTTAAAATCATAAGTGATACAATTATTTCTATTAGGCTAAAGGCTTTACTTTTCATTTAAATATCCTGTCAGTGCGCTTATGGTAAATTTTCTAATTTTTTTGCTTTTATTATTGATAAATACCAGCTCGTATGTGCCGTTTTTAAGAGTACTCGCATAACCATCTGGCTTAAATTCAATTACAGTATCTGAATAGGTATAGCTTATATGTTTAAAGGCCTTGGATTTTGGATCGTTTATAGTGGTCTCATCACTATGAGTAGTATTCAGATAATAAAAATCTTTCCTTAAATCAAGATAATATGGAATACCTATAGCCATGGCTTTTTTTCTTGCCAAGTTATAATCATTAATAAAATTTTCCACCTCAATATCAGCCGCCCTATCTTCGATAAGAGATATTTTCATCATCGGAATGGCAATGACTATACTAATTATTGCAAGTACTATTATCAATTCTAATAAGGTAAAGGCTTTTTTCATAGTTTCATCCTAAAATTAACACAAGAGCAAAAGCAAGCAAAATTGATGGACATAGGGGAATCTCTCCCTTTAGGCTTTTTATCTTTATGGATTTTATAATAGCAAAAATCGCCCCTATCCATAAAGATATTAAGATAAATTTAATTATTATGCTAGTATCTAAAAATAAAAATAAGCCCAGGTAATAAAACAAATCTCCATCACCTAAGCCTCCCTTTGATAAATATCTAATTAATAAAAATACCAAAACAAATATAAGAGAAATCTTAAAAAATTCAAAATCATATTCAATGTATATTAACCTATATAGAAAACCAAGACCAATTAGGACGTAGCAATCTATATCATATATCTCCAAATAGGAATGGTCTGTTAAGGCTATCAGAAGGCTTGTGATAAGGCCTATACCAAGAATAAGAGCTCTTGTACCTCCATAAATATTAAAGGCAAATATAAAGGATAGGCTGCCTAGAATTTCTATTAAAAAGGTTTTGATAGAAATCTTGTCCTTACAAAACCTGCATCTACCCCTTAATATTATAAAAGAAATTATTGGAACTAGGTCATAGGGCCTTATTCTTTGACCGCAAGATTCACAGAAGCTTGGCGGACTAATGATTGACATGCCAAGCCTCCTTCTATCCATCAAGGCGGAGATAAAAGAGCCTAGACAAGCTCCTAAAGCAAAAATTAATATTTTTATCATATCTTAATTTTCTGAATCATATACAGACTCATCACCACGATAAATAATCAAATGTCCATTATCATAGACAACTTTATAATCACCTGTCTTGTTTATGCCTTTTGGAACTACTGGCCATTTCTCTAAATACTTTAAAGCGTCTACTTTATTAGTTCCATTATCCCATTGAAATTTTCCTGTCTCACCTGCATCAAGTGCCTTAAGCTGGGCTGCCGATTTTAGCATCTCAATATTAGCTTGATCGGCAGTTTCTGCTGCTTTTATCTTAGACTTGTTATATCTAGGAATAGCTATTGCAGCCAAAATTCCTAGTATAGCTATTACAATTATTAATTCAATTAATGTGAATCCCTTTTTCTTCTTATTTCTCATCTTATACTCCAATATTTACTGCATCAAACATAGGAAGCGCAACCGCTATAACAACTACAAAAACAATTATACTCATTATAATAATTAGAACTGGCTCTGCAAGCCTTGCAAGTCTTTTGGTCCTGAATATATACTCACTTGCAAAATAATCCTTTGATCTTTTTAAAATCTCATCAAGTTTGCCAGTCTTTTCACCAATCATAAACATTGATAACAAAAGAGGTGAGAAAAGATCAGCTCTCATCAAGGCTTGGGCCTGGCCTAAGCCCCTATCAATATCACTTCTAATTTGAGAAAAAACTTCTTTAAGGTAAGAATTAGAAAATGAATCTCCAATAATTTCAAAAGATAAAATTGGATCAATTCCCCCAGTTCTTAATATGTAAAATAGAGAAGTTAATTGATATTCAAGATTCAATCTCCTTATCTTAGAAAAAATTCCATATTTAAATACAAATTTATCCATTTTTATTTTTTTAGTTTTATCTGTCCTAAAAAACAAAACAATAAAGATAAGTAAGCATAGAATCAAAATAATGAAAATGAAATTATTTGATAAAAAGCCTGAAAATTCTATTAAAAATCTAGTAATAAATGGCAGCTTCATATCAGCTCCCTCAAAAACGCTCACAAAAGTAGGCATGACATATTCTAAAATGAGTCCCACCATTAAGATAGTCACAACTAGGACTATAACGGGATAAGCCAAGGCTTCCTTTATGCTTTCTCTATTTTTACTATCTTCGTATATAAATTCTGATAAATCATCAAGAATTGAAGAAAGTCTGCCAGTCTTATCTGATGACTTAACTGAAGCAATTACAATAGGTGTAAAGTATTTTTCTGCCATAAGGAAAGATTCGTAAGGACTTTTGCCTAGATTTAGATTTTTAATTACAATATCTAAAGCTATATTTAATCTCTTATCGAGATTTTGAGTCTTGATCACCTTCAAACTATCAAAAAGTGATATACCTGAATTTAATAACAAGGATAATTGCTTTAAAAATAAGAACATAAGCCTAGGAGAAATTTTCCTTGGGCTTATGTCCTTATTCAATAGGTCCTTTATTTTATTTAAATTGACTCTTTTCACCTATACGTTCATCAACTCTTGGTTTTTCTTCTTTGCGATATCTTCGATTGACTTAATATATTTATCTGTGATTTTTTGAATTTCATCTTCTAGAGTGTACCTATCATCTTCAGTTACATCTCCAGACTTTTCGCTCTTTTTGATTTCATCCATAGAGTCACGCCTTTTATTTCTTATAGCAATCTTTGCATCTTCTGCATAGGCATCAACTTCTTTTGTATATTCTTTTCTTCTTTCTTCTGTAAGAGCAGGGAAAGGTAATCTAATAATTTCACCATCATTTTGTGGTGTTATACCAATATTTGACTTTAAAATCGCCTTTTCGATTGGGGCAATATTAGTCTTATCCCATGGTTTTATAACAAGAAGTCTAGCTTCTGGAATTGAAACTGTTGCGGCTTGGTTAATAGGAGTTTCTGTGCCGTAATAAGAAAACGTAATTCCATCAAGAACAGCCTCAGTTGCTCTACCAGCCTTAATAGTTGAAATTCTTCTTTCAAAAGAATCTACTCCTGCTTTCATGCCCTTCTCGGCATCTTGTCTTATTTGCTCATATAGCATATTAAAAACTCTCCTTTACTCTTGTACCTAAATCTTGATCTTCAAATACTTTGACCATGTTTGATGGGTCATCTATATTAAATACTATAAGTGGCATATCATTATCCATACACAAAGATGTAGCAGTTGTATCCATAATCTTAAGCTGTCTTTGTAGGATCTCCTTATAGGTAAGCTTATCAAATTTAACAGCATCATCATAGACATTTGGATCCTTATCATATATGCCATCAGTACCAGTTTTACCTAAAAGAATAACATCAGCACCAATCTCTAGTGCCCTAAGGCTTGCTGTAGTATCAGTTGAAAAATATGGGAGACCAGTACCAGCAGAGAAAATTACAATTCTACCTTTCTCAAGGTGTCTGATAGCCCTTCTTCTTATATAAGGTTCTGCAACCTCAGTCATAGAAATAGCAGTCATAAGCCTAGTATCAAGTCCCATCTCTTCTAGGGTACCTTGAATTCTTAGTCCATTCATAACAGTGCCAAGCATGCCGATATTATCAGAACTTGCCCTGTCGATATTTGTGCCAGACCTACCCCTCCAGAAATTACCTCCGCCAACAACAATGGCAACCTCAATTCCTCTTAGGGATAAAGTCTTAATATTAGTACAAATGTTATCAATAACTTCATCATCAAAGCCAAAACCAGCCTTGCCAGATAAAGCTTCTCCACTTAACTTTAATACAATTCTTTTAAAATCTTGCAAAATATTCCTCCTAGCTTATATAAAGTATAAACTATTTTAGCAAAAATTAAAAGAGCAAAAACGATTTTTTGCAAAATATTTGAAAATAAGTTTATATGTATATTTTATCATAAATATAATAAAAAGTCATCTTTTATTAGTAAATTAAAATATGGGTACAAAAAAAGACGTTATTTCTAACGTCTGAAGCTTGGTGCGGGATAAAGGAGTCGAACCTTCACGAGAAATTCTCACTAGATCCTAAGTCTAGCGCGTCTGCCAATTCCGCCAATCCCGCATGGGGTGAGTAGTGAGATTCGAACTCACGCTCTCCTGGGCCACAACCAGGTGTCGTAACCAACTGGACCATACCCACCACGCTAAGTTGTTCTCTACTAATGTCTCACTGACTATTACAGTATACAACTTTTTATTTACTTTGTCAAATATTTTTTAAGATTTTTATTTAATCTTTATCTCATAAGCTCTAAAGCTTTCTTACTGACAAATAATATAATACCACGTTTTTAAAAATAATGCAAATTTTTTCCTTATTTTATTTTTCTATCTTTTGAAGTAGAATATCAAGAGAGGTGAATTATGAAAAATACAAGAAAATTTATTTTAAAATTATTTGCTATTGTTATCGCTATAGCTATGATTGCTCCCCTTGTTTATAACGCTATATTGTCTATGCAATGATTATAGAAAATATTGAGTATTCAGAAAAATATAATTTAATTAGGCTTAGCATTTCTAATGAGAAATTCTTTGTTGATTATGATCTTTATTATGAGCTTAACCTAGAAAAAGATGAGGAATTAGACTTTGATACCTATAAAATAATCTTGGCCAATGATGAGTATAACAGGGCCAAGAATTTTGCCTTGTCTAAGATTTCTTATTCACAAAAATCTACTTATGAAATCAAAAAGAAGTTAGCTGAGAAGAAATTTTCTAATGAAGTTATCGATAAGGTTGTTGCTTTTCTCGATTCTTACGGGTTTTTAGATGATGCAGCTTATGTCAAAGCTTACATCACTGATAAGGATGAGATTTCAAGATGGTCTCGAAATAAGATTTCTTATATGTTAAAAACCAAACACGTAGATGATTATCTTATAGAGGAATACATTGGCCTTGTGGATGATCAAAGAGAATATGAAAAGGCTAGTTTTTTTGCTGATAAAAAGATTAAGGATGATTTTTCTTTTGAAAATAGGCAAAAGGTCTTTAGGCATTTGGCTGGCAAGGGCTTTGATATCGATATAATTAATAAGGTCCTTGATGAAAGATTTAAGTAATGCATTTTGTTTATATTCTAAGATGTGCTGATGATAGCCTATATACAGGTTATACTAATGATCTTAAAAACAGGATTAAGGTCCACAATTCTGGAAAGGGAGCAAAGTATACTAGAGCAAGGCTACCTGTTAGTCTTGTATTCTACAGAAGAGTTGATAGCAAATCTATCGGTCTTAAGCTTGAAGCAAGGCTTAAAAAATTAAATAAAAAGCAAAAAGAGGATCTAGTCCAAAAATTTGCCTTAGGAAATTAACTTTCTCTTTCTTAAGGATGTTTTTAGACTATCTCCTCTTCTTTTTATAGAAATTTCAAATAGGCCCATCTGTGTAAATCCAAATATTTCGGCTTCAATTTGGTATTTTTCTATGGCTTTTTGCATCTCTGCTGTAATTTTTTCCTTATCATGAACTCTTAAAAAGTCTATCAGACACATACCTCCTATGTTTCTTAATTTAAGATTATAGGCTATAAAGTCTATTAGCTCTAGATTTATACCTAATAAAAAATCTTCTTTTTGCATTTTAGACTTTCGGCTTCCTGTATTTACATCAATTACAGTAAGGGTCTCTAGTTCATCTATAATAATCGATAAGTCTTTATAATTTAATTTATTATTACTTATATCTTTTATCAAATTATTAAAGACTTGTGAATTTTTGATGTCTATTTCTTTAATTTCGTAATCCTTATATTTTTTAATATAAGAGTCTTTCTTAGAATTTTCTATGAGGAGTTTAGGGCTTGGAAAAAATTTTTCTTCATTAATTAGCCAGGCTTTCTTATTATTTAATTCTTCAAATAATATATCATCTTTTTTCTTTCCAGACTTACGTTTTGCCTTTGCCTTTATTGGATATCTTTTTATCTTATAAGATTCATTTTCTAAAGAGAAATTTTCACTGGCGAGACCTAGCTTGCCATTAGCCGGCTCTCTAACATATTCTATGATTACATTATCTCCTATGGCATAAGACAGACTTGATTTCAAAAATAAATTTTCATTATCACTTATTTGTACGAAATATGAAGAGAGGCTATCAATTTTATTTACAACTTTTCCCCTATAGATATTATTAAGAAGAGAGTCATAGAAAATGACTTCCATAACTCTCTTATCTTCTTGTCTAATTATTATTTTTTCTTTTGGGTCTATATAAATATATTTCATTTTGCAAATATCATTTTTAGTTTTTCAAAAAATCCAAGACTTGGTATTTCTTCTTCCTTGTCTGCTATGAGATTATCTATAACAGTTTTGAAAAATTCATTTTCCTTTACGACTCCAAGAAATTTAGAATTTTTGCTATCGATTTTATCCTTATAATTTCTTATATCAAAATCTTGTGAGGCCTTGTTTATAAAGAAATAATTAGAATTTAAGTCCTTATCTATATCTTTTTCTGATATTATGTCTATTTTTACTGCTCCTTTAATATCTAGGTCTAGATTATCGATAATTACTATATCACTATCTAATATATCTATTAAAGTATAAACATCTTCTACCTTAAAATCATATTTATCTTCTAAGAGTGGCGGGATTATAAAGCCTAGGTTAGAATTTTCATTTACTATGACCCTATCAAGACCGGCAAAGCCTAAGAAATAATCAGCTATATCATAGCTTATCATCCCATCTTTGCCAAAAAAGTCTTCCAAATTTTGCTTTTCATCTCTAAAAAATGATGTGAGTAGGACTTTTTCATTTTGGGCTAGTCTTTCAGAAAGATTTACAGCAAAATCTGTCTTCCCTATATTATTTTCCCCATTTATTAAATATATTTTCATAAAAACATCCTTTGTTAATTTTGCCCATTTGCAGATTCACCGAGATTTCTAATATCATTTTCAGTTGGTTCTGCATTTATCATTTCTACGTTTAGGTCAAAGTACCTTGCTATTATATCTCTCATTATTGGTGATGCATTATAAGAAGTATCACCTTGGGTTAGAACTATAGATATAGCTATCTCTGGATTATCATATGGAGCAAAGCCTACCATCCATGCATAGGTATCATAGTCTGTACCATCTGGGTTTTGACCTTCTACTTCTGCTGTACCTGTTTTTATACCAATATCTACCGGTAGTTGGTTTAAAACAGCATTATTTTGACTTACTAGAAGTGTTCCGTATTTGATATCTTCTAAATATTTTGGATCTTTGATATCTATTTTATCACTATGAGGTACATTTTCAAAAAGGACTTCGCCTGAATCGTGGTTTTTAATCTTGTTAATTAGGGTAAGTTTATTTAGATAGCCCCCGTTTGTTATAGTTGCTATAGCCCTATTCATCTGGATTGGTGTGTAGGAGTTTTGTCCCTGGCCTATTACTATATTTAACATATCTGTTATATCCCATACTGCTTGGTTTAAATAGGTATATTTTATAGTATCAGCAAGACCTGCTCTTTGGCCTTCTGGCATGATAAGAGGATCATAGCCTCTTTCATCGAAGAAATCTATTATGGCTTTTCTTGACCATTCTTTAGGATTGTCAGTAAATTTGACTATATCCTTTATATCTTGTTCATACTCATCTTTAGTCTTTTTAACTCCTTCTTTTATGAAAAGAGTTAGATTTTTATCAAGATAATCTTTAAGCATTAGCTTAGTTACTTCTACTTTTTTGCCAATTGAAGGAACATTGCCCTTAGCTTCCTTAGGTATATTGATTTCAATACCTGTTTCCTTATCAAGTCCGAGCATTTCTGCAGCAAGTCTTATATCATTTAGCTCAAGTTTGGTTCCTAAGGAGTCTCCATCTTCTGGGTTTTCTCCTAAGGCTAGGGTGTAGAAATAGTAGTTACAAGAATCTCTTATAGCACCATAGAGATTTTCTTCTCCATGAGTTGTACCACTTTCTGTGTAGATTAGGCATGAAAATCTTCTATTCCCTATTTCCATGAAGCCGTGACAGTTATTAACTGCAAGTGGATCTAGACCCTTTTCTAGGGCTGCTAGGGCTGTTACTAGCTTAAAGGTTGAACCTGGCATCACTGCTGTTTGGGTTGCTATATTTAGCATTGGTCTTGGAGCAAGCGGCCCATCACTTTCTTCTACTTGGAGCCCTTCCCAGTCTGATTGAGATATACCTGTTGAAAATAGGTTTGGGTCATAGTTTGGATATGAAGCCATTGCTAAAACTTCACCAGTTTTAACATCAGATACTACTACAGCACCACTTTCTGCATGAGGAGCCATCTTAAACGGTCTAAATGAACCATATTCTGACTCATAAAATCCTGTTTCTCTCAATGCTTCTAGGACCCCTTTTAGAGAATCTTCGGCTTGTTTCTGAAGCTTGGCATCTATTGATAGGTAAACATCATCGCCTGGTTCAGACTTTGTTTGAGATATTAATTTGCGCCTGTTACCAGCTGAATCGACTGTTACAAGTGACCTACCGTTTTTACCCTTAAGGTTGTCTTGGTAAGATTCTTCAATACCAGTCTTACCAATTATCTCATCTCTAAGATAATTTCTCTCTTTTACATACTTATCTACTTCCTCAGGTGTGGCTATTGGTCCCATGTAACCTAGTATATGGCTTGCAAGATTCCTATTTGGGTAGGACCTTATTGGCATGGTTTCTACAACTATCCCTGAAGCAGAATCTATTTTTTCTTCTATTTTTAGAACTGTTGATTCATCTAGGTTGTAGACTATATTTATAGGTCTATAACCAAAGTTCCCTTGGCGATTTAAGGTGTTATCAATTGTAAGTATTCCAACAGCCTCAACATCATTATAAGATTCAAGATTTGTAACCTTTTTAAGGTATTTTAAGATTTGTTGGCCATTTTTCTCCTTCATAAGGATATCTACTGTTTCTTTTGTAGAATTTGTCTTATCCTTATTTGCATAGTAGGTGTAAAAATCTTTTTTATCTGTAGTAAAGGTATAGGACCAATCTTCTGGATCATCTTCTGTGATATCTATGTTTGGATAAATATTATTTTTAGTATTGGCATTTTGTGCCATGTATTTCACATATTCTGACAAAAGAAGCGGCTTTAACAAACCATTTTCATCAGCAAGTCTTGCAAGTTCGTCTACTGCAGAACCCGCTTGAGGATTCCTAAATCTCAAGTCTACTGAATATTGGTTCTTATCATCTTTTGATTCAGTGATAACTTCTGTCTCAAAGTTCGCATATATCCCCTTATTTTCTAGCTGTTCAATTAGCATATTGGCTGGGATTACATAAGCTCCCTTATCATCTACCATAGCTGATGTTAAAACATCACTTATTGTAGCATTTTTAACTATTTCATAAAAGTCATTAGCTGGCGTTGACTTAAGATTTATCTTATCAAAGACCTTGTGCAATCTCGCTTTTTTCTCTATCAAGTCCTGATCAGCTTTTATGGCGTATTCATCCATGGTAAGCTTTCCTAATAAATTATTATCTTCTAGAAGCTTATATGCTAATAGCCTTGCATGAGAGTTTTGTAGTATTGATAAAAGAACTGATCTATCATTTCCTACTGATTCTAAGATTACATCTGTAGGCTCATCATCTTTTGTAAATCCTATAGAAGCAAGCTTTTTCTCATAATTTTTCTTATATTCTAGCTTAAGATTGCCATTTACCTGATTTGCATGGGCTGGTATATCTATCCCCCTCTTTTTAAGAGCAAGGATGGCTGTATTTGCTGTTTCATACTTCATTCCATCTTTTTCATAAAAGGAGAATAGAAAGTCAGATACTAAGTCATTATCTATAATTGTATCGACTACTTTTTCTATTGGCATTTCTTTTTGGCTAAAGTAATCTTTAAAGTCTTTATATTTGAAAGTATTTAATTTTATGTTGAAATCTTCTGTATAATTGACTCCATCTTCTTCAAGTATATCTACTAAATCTGATATGAGACTTTGCCTCTTATCATCATCTACAGCCATTAGCTCATCTTTATATAGCTTTATGGTAAAAGATGGAATTGAGCTTGCTAGAAGCTTTCCATTTCTATCGTAGATATTTCCCCTACTTGCTAATTCATCGACTTCCTTTACCTTCCTATTATCAGATAGGTCTCTATAATAGTCCCCCTTTGAGACCATTACATTAAAAAGCCTAACTCCAATTATTAACATTAGGAGAACAACTATTACTTGAATAAAAATAAGTCTATTCTCTTTTTTATCGCGCATATTATCCTCTAAATCCTATAAGTTGGTATATACATTATTTTCTTTATCAAATAATAATAAATCAGATACACTAGGGAGTTTAGGATTGCTTCTACAAGTATCTCAATTCCTAAATAATCTGTTATTGATAAGATTGACTTGCCAAAGATATAATATATACCATTTACAAGCAAGAAATTAAATAGGGTTGCTATTAAGCAAATAATAAAGCCTTTAGTCTTATCCTTTGATACCTTTACTATATGTCCTCCTGCAAAAAGACCTATTAGGTAATAAGATAAAGCTCGTACACCAACTAACTGGGTAAATAGAAAATCTTCTATTATACCAACTACTAATCCTCCTGCTCGACCAGTCTTACCTGGCAAGACTTGGGATAGGGCTATTACTGCTGGGATTATAATATTTACATTTGCTCCTAATATATCAATTTTGGCAAATATAGATGTTTGCAAAATGAAGGTTATAAATAAAATTATAAAGCTTTTAAATTTATTCATGAATTTCTCCTTCCTTTTGCTTAGGTTGTTCACTTTTTGGCTTTTCATCTAAATTATAATTGTTTGAACTTTTTAGGACCAAAACCCTATAAAGATGTGAAAAATCAACTGGTGAATTTATTGTAATATTTTTTCTCAAAGAATCTTGTGTCATGGTAACTGTCGCTACCCTTCCTACATAGATTCCATAAGGATATATTCCACCTAAACCACTTGTTAGGAGTATATCTTTTTCTTCTATCTTGCTTTCTATATCTAACATATAGCCTTGAATGGTATTTTTATCAAACCTATCAATTACACCATAATCTCCCGAATTTGCATTTACGAAAGATACGTCATTTTGACTTGAGTTTATTGTTTCTACTCTGGCTGTTGTTTGATAAACTTCTGTTACCTTGCCTACAAGGCCTGTATAAAACTTGCTATCTCCTACAGCTTGGAGAATGATATCATTTTTCTCAATTCCATCGACCTTACCCTTATCTATAGTAAAGTGAGTGGTCATGGAATTTACATCTGTATTAATTAGCTTTGCTTTAATATACTTATTGTCTGTTCCCTTTGTGGCAGCAGCTTCATCTTTTAGGAATTCACTTCTATTTATGGCTGTTGCATATCTTGCATTTTCCATAACTAAAGCTCTATTTTCCGCTTCTAGTCTTAAGACTTCTGCCCTAGTTTCTCTTGATCCAATTGTTCTTTCAAGCTGATCTATTATAGCAGATGAGATAGAATAAGTCACACTTTCTATTGGTTTTAGAAGAGTGTTTGCTATGTTTGAACCTGTTTTAGATAGCCCATCCACTTGACTTGAAATCAAAATCACTATTAATAAACTAACTATGGTTATTACAAATGGTGCTTTTTCTTTTTTTACTCTTTTATATGCCATAAAAACCTACTTACGATATTTCAAATATTTTTCTGGATTTTCCAAAATCATACCTGCCCCTAGGATAGCATCTGTGCTTGGGTCTTCTGAGTGGTAAGATTTAAGTCCAGTTTTCTTTTCAATGTATTCTGCCATACCTGATAGTTGTGATAGGGAACCTGATAAAGCAAAACCGTTTTTCTTTATGTCTGCTGAAATTTCTGGTGGTGTTTTTTCTAAAACTTCAAATACCATATCACATATCTCATCTGCAAATGGCAATATTGTTGAAACTAGCTCATTTGATTTAATAATCTCAGTTTTAGGCTTAGAATCTGTAAAATCTCTACCATCAACCGCCATTTCCATATTGGCATCTTTTACCTTTAGGCTTGCTAGGGCTATTTTTACTTTTTCAGCTGTATTTTTACCTATTTCAAGATTTTTATTATCTCTAAAATATGAAACTATCTTTTCATCTAGGTAGTCTCCCCCTTTATTTATGGTTTTTGATGTAACTATTCCATTTAGGGAAATTACAGCTACCTGGCTTGTACCAGCTCCCATATTTATCAGTAGAATCCCCTTAGATTCTTCAGGTGATAGGTTCATACCATACGCACAAGCTAAGGACTCATCTACAAGTATTATATCCCTGCTACCTGCATGGAGAGCTGCATCTTCCACCGCTCTTTTTTGTATATCTGTAATGCCAGAAGGTACCACTATTACAACCTTTGGCTGTATAAAGCTAAAACCTTCATTTACTTTTCCAAAAAAGTAATTGAGCATAGCTTCTGTAAGGTTAAAATCTGTTATAACTCCATTTTTAATTGGCTTTACTACCTGTATATTTTTGTGGGTCTTGCCTAGCATATCCTTTGCCTCTTGGCCTACCGCTTCGACTTTTTGGTAGTTTTCGTCAAGCACTAAGCTTGATGGTTCGTTTATTATTAAACCCTCGCCTTTTTTATAAACTAAAATATTGCTAGTACCAAGGTCTATGGCAAAATCTGTAGCAATCAACTTTAATTTCATAATATTCTCCTATATATAATTATCTCTTTTTAAAGATACATAATCAGTATGACCAATTATAATGTGGTCAAGTACATTTATATCAAGTATTTCTCCAGCATCTATGAGTCTTCTAGTAACCATTATATCAGCCTTAGACGGGTCTGGATTACCTGATGGGTGATTGTGCACTAATATTATAGACTTGGCACTCTTTTTGATTGCCTTCTTAAAAACTTCTCTAGGATTTACTATTGATGAATTTAAGTCACCTATAGATATTAATTCATTTGCTATAACCATATTTTTATTATTCAATAAAACTATGTAAAAATGTTCCCTATCTTCCATGGCAAGTTTATTTCTAAACATCTGGTAGACATCTTCATTAGATGTAATTTTGTCATATTTCTTGTTTAGATATTCTTCCTTAAGCCTCTTACCAAGCTGAAGGCTCGCTATTACCTTTGTAGCCTTAGCATCCTTTATCCCCTTAATCTTTCTAAGATCAGATACTCCTATTTCTAGAAGGTCTTCTGTTGAGAAGGAATCAAGGATTTCTTCAGCAAGTTCTATTGCGTTTTTCTCACTTGTCCCTGTTTGTAAAATTATGGCCAAAAGCTCTGTATTTGTCAGAGCTCCATAGCCATAGTTTATTAACTTCTCTCTGGGCCTATCAGATTCTTTCATCTGCTTTATAGTTTGTTTCACTTAAGCTTTTCTCCAATATCTAGTTTTTTCATATGCTTTATTATAAAATTGGATGAAAGGCCTACAAAAAATCCGGTAAAGGTGCCAACAAATACAAGGAGTGGTAAATAATAAAACATCTTTATATTCTCCATAACTACAACAGATACTATTATCTGTCCAAGATTGTGGGCAAAGGCACCAATTTCACTTACACCAATAAAAGAAAATAGTTTATCATGAAATTTAAGGGCAAGAACCATGGCAATTGATGCTAGAATGGCCCCAGCAGCTGAATAAAAGAAAGCAGAAACTGCTCCTGTTATTAAAACCAGCATAAAGGATTTTAGTAAGGATATTGTAAGACTTGCCTTAAATCCATAAAAATAAAGACTCACTAGTATTATTATATTAGAAAGTCCAAGTTTTGCACCTGGAATAGGAACTGGCATTGGGATTTGTAATTCCACAACTGATATCACTAGGGCAAGGGCTAAGAGAAGAGCCATATTAGTTAACTTTTTAATGTTCATTATCTTACCACCTTATCTATTTTTTCTTCCTCTTGGCCTTTTTTATCGCTTTCTTCTACCTCGAGAAAGAGCCTGTGAGGTAGACAAATTATTGTCTCGCCTTCTTTTGAGATTGCATGCATATGGGTACAAATTTGATCAAGACAATCAGCCTCAACAACCTTAGCCTTACCATCTTTTATCTCAATCTTATTATAATGGCCACCGTATCTGGCTACATACTCTCCATCCTTTTCTAAAGGAAGTCTTTCTATTATCTTGCCATCTTGTTCTACTACTAATATATCACCGTCATACTTTTGGCTTTCTTTATATATCAAAAAATTAAATCCTAAAGACAGGCACAGAAGTCCGACTATTACGATTATATCACCTTTTTTTATCTTCATCTATATATCCCCTCTATATAAATTTTAATTTTACTCAATTATAATATTATATGCCTTTTAGCCTATAAAACTAGGAATTTATATGTAAAATTTAAGATAAAAAAAGAAGCCCAGGGCTTCCAATTTTGATAAAGTATAAGAATGCTTTGTAGTTATATAAATTAATATTTTCCTATGTAGGAATTAACTTTATCAAAATAGTTGCCACAGGCTTCGTTTTTATTCATTTATTGTTATACATTTATTTGGGCATTTTTCACATGCTGTCTTTAATAGTTCCATATCAAAGTCATTACCGTGAACTTCTTTTGATAGGAAGTTATCCATTGCAAATGCTTCAGGGTAGGTTTTTGCACAAATTGTACAACCTATACATGAATTAGAGCAGTTTGCTCTTGCATCTTTGCCCTTGTCATGAGATGAACATAGGACTACTTGTTTTTGTGAAAATGGTATAAGCTCGATTATATTTTTTGGACATACGTCTACGCACTTGCCACAAGCTACACATTTTTCTCTATTAACTAAGGCTACTCCATCTACTATATGTATTGCATCAAATGGGCAGGTTTTTTCACAAGTGCCACATCCTATACATCCATAGTTACAAGCTTTTTTACCGCCAAATAAAGCAATTTGCGCCCTACAGTCCTCTAGACCTTGGTAAGCAAATTTATCCTTAGCAGCTTCTGTAGTACCATTACATTTTACTATAGCTACCTTTCTATCGTCTGATGCTGTAGCTTCTACACCCATTGCAGCTGCTACTGCTGCTGTAGTGTTTGGTCCGCCTATAGCACAGGCATTTACTTCTGCTTCGCCTTTTGCTATGGCTGCTGCAAGTCCATCACAGCCAGGATAACCGCATGCACCACAGTTAGCACCTGGTAGGGCATCCCTAACTGCTGCTTCTTTGACTGATTTTTCTACGTGGAATTTATCTGAGATAAATCCTAAAGCTATCGCAAATACAAAGCCCATTACGGCTAGTATTGCCATTGGTAATAATAAATTCATCGCTTCCTCCTATGCTAAACCTGCAAAGCCCATGAAGGCTATAGCCATTAGACCTAGGGTTATTAAAGAGAGTGGGGCTCCCTTAAATGACTCAGGAACGTTGTTATATTCTGTCTTTTCTCTTAGGTAAGCTAGGATCATGATTGCTAGCATAAATCCTATTGATGATGCAAAGGCATATACTGTTGCTTCTACTAAGTTATAAGATAAGTCTATTGTTTTGATTGCTACACCAAGAACCACACAGTTGGTTGTGATTAGTGGTAGATAAACACCCAAAGCTCCATAAAGGGCAGGCATTGATTTTTTCATTACTGTTTCTACTGATTGAACTAGAGTTGCTATAACCAAGATAAATACTACTGTTTGTAGGTATTGTACATTAAAGGCCTCTAATATGTAATATTGGATAAACCAAGTTATAATTGTTGCAAGTACTATTACAAATATTACCGCAAAACCCATTCCTCTAGCAGTCTCAACCTTACTTGTAACACCTAGGGTTGGACAAATACCTAAGAATTGTCCAAGTACGTAGTTTGATACAAATATAGTTGCTATTATGATTTTAAATAATTCTACTAGCATGATAACTCCTATTTAGCTTTCTTTCTATTTGTAATCGCATGGAAGGCTGCATAAATCATTCCAAGTACTATAAATGATGATGCTGGTTGAAGCATAAATCCTATAGTGTATTCTTCTGGTATGATTCCTATTCCAAAAAGTGTGCCTGCTCCTAGTAATTCTCTGAAGAAGGCAAGTATTGATATAGCTATAGTATAGCCTATACCTTGGCTGATACCATCTACTATTGATGCGATTGGGCCATTTTGTGATGCAAATCCTTCTGCACGAGCAAGGATGATACAGTTTACTACTATTAGTGGTATAAAGATACCCAAAGACTGATCAAGGGCTGGTGCATAGGCCTTTATTAGCATTTGAACAATAGTTACAAAGCCTGCTATAACTACGATGAAAGAAGGTATCCTTATTTCATCTGATATGAAGTTACGTAATAAGGATATAACTAAGTTACTCATTACAAGTACGAAGGTTACTGACACTCCCATACCTACAGCATTAGTTAAGGTTGAAGATATGGCTAGTACAGAACACATACCAACCATCTGTACAAGGACAGGGTTGTTTTTTATGATTCCATCGGTAAATATTTTACCAAAATTTACCTTTTCTTTTTTATTTTCTTTTGCCATGATAGCTCCTATTCTAATTTAGAGAGAACTTCTCTTGCATCGTTTATACCTCTAAGGATAGTATTAGTAGAAATTGTAGCTCCTGACAAGCCGACTATTTCATTTTCCCCACCTGAGGCTGATGCCTTAACTTCGCTGTCCATATTTACTCCGACCATTCCTTCTTTGAAGAAATCTTCTTCCATCTGTTTACCAAAGCCTGCTGACTCTGAATGGCTTAGTGGAGCAAATCCTGTTATATTATGGTCACTATCAACACCAATTAAGAATTGTATATCGCCGCCGTAACCGCCTGGAGATTGGATTTGGAATACATATCCATCGCCACTTTCTCCTTTTGCCTTGTATACTTCTTGGATGGTGTCTGGCTTATCTGCTACTTCTACTGGCTCATAGGAATCTGCTTTATAAACTATAGCAAGGGATTCTTTTAGCTCTTCTTGTTTACGAGCTTCTATGATTGGAGAAGTCATATTATTTGTAAAAGCAAGGGCTAGGGCAGTTACTGATGTTATTAATAGTAATTTTATACCTAATTTAATACTCTTATTCATTTTCCCCTCCTTTTTTAGCTTTTGCTTTACCAAAAATCCTATCTCTTGTGTATTTTTCAATAACAGGTACTAAGAGGTTCATTAGTAGGATTGAGTAAGATACACCCTCTGGATATCCACCCCATAGTCTTATAACAGCTGTTAAGAAACCACAACCAAAGGCAAATACTATTTGTCCCTTAGGAGTGATTGGGGCTGTAGTATAATCTGTTGCCATAAAGAAGGCACCAAGGATTAGACCACCTGATAAGATTTGACTTAGTAGATAATTAAGATCAAAACCCTTGCCAAATATTGCAAGTAGGACTGTTGTTGTCACTATATATGTAAGTGGGATTCTTATATGGATTACTTTTCTAAATAGTAAGTATCCTGCGCCAATTAATAAGGCTATAGCACTAATCTCACCAATACATCCTGGAATGTGTCCGATAAATAAATCCATTAGACTGTAAGCTTTTGGATCTGATAATGGTGTTGCTTGAGAAACCATTGATACATCGCTTATAGTTTTTAGAGTTGCAACTCTTTCTGTTGGCACAAAGTTTGTCATTGTATCTGACCAAGAAGCCATTAGGAAGGCTCTTGCTGCAAGAGCTGGGTTTACAATGTTTTGACCAATTCCGCCATAGAACATCTTTGCAACGATTATAGCAAACATTGAACCTATCACTATTTGCCAAACTGGTAAGGTAAATGGTACGTTGTAGGCTAATAAAATACCTGTTACAACTGCTGATAAATCTTTGATTGTATTTTTTCTTTTTGTTAATTTATTAAAGGCTGCTTCTGATAAAACACAGGCTATTACTGATGCTAGTATTAATACTAGGGCCCTGTAACCAAAGTAGTAAATTCCGACAGCTCCTGCAGGAATAAGTGCAATAATAACATCAAGCATGTCATTTGCTACTGTTCTTTTACTTCTAAGGTGTGGAGAAGCAGTTACTAATAATTGTTTATTATTTTCCATAATTCCCCCTATTTTCCTGCCTGTCTTATTTGTCTCTTAGCAAATTTGATAGCTTCTACTAAAGGTCTTCTTGCAGGACACACAAATGAGCATGAACCGCATTCTATACAATCAAGAGCTCCCTCTTGGTCTGCCTTTTCAAATCTACCGTCTAGAGCGTGTTTGTGGATGTAGTTTGGTAGCAAGAATACTGGACATACGCTTACACATCTTCCACATCTTATACAAGGATCTGCTTCTTCGATGAAGGCTTCCTTGCTATCTAAAACTAGGATACAGTTAGTAGCTTTTTCCACTGGTTTTGTGAGGTCTGGTTGAGCTATACCACACATTGGTCCACCATTTATAACCTTAGCTACATCATCTGAACCGCCAGCTTCTTCTAGAAGCTCACCAAAGCTTACACCAAGTCTTACCTTCATGTTTGTTGGGTTTTTGACTGATGAGCCTGTAACAGTTAGGATTCTTTCATATAGAGGTTTACCCATGAAAAGCGCTTCATAAATTGCATTTACAGTAGAAATATTTGATACAATTGCTCCTACATCCATTGGAAGTCCACCTGATGGTACTTCCCTATCTAGGATTGCATTTATAAGTCTTTTTTCATCACCTTGTGGATATTTGGTCTTAAGCTTTACTACTTCAATAGTGCCTTCGAATTTGTTAGATTTCGCAAATTCTTCTAGGGCCTTTGTCATTGTTTCGTAAGCCTTTGGTTTATTATCTTCTATGGCTATAAAACCTTTTTTGGCATCCACTGCCTTAAGTAGTTGAATTAAACCCTTTATTATATGTAGGGGATAATTTTTCATTATGTAGTCATCACAGGTGATAAAAGGTTCACACTCTGCACCATTTACAATTACGGTATCTACTGGTTTGTTTGGTGAATATTTAATGTGGGCAGGAAAGGCTGCTCCACCCATACCAACTATTCCAGCTTCCTTAATCTTTGCTACGATCTCTTCCTTGCTTAAGTTTACGTTTTCAGATTCAAGGTAAGTTTTTTCTTGATCGAAGCCTTCAGTGTCAATTATTACTGCCTTGGTATTTTTACCTGAGGCTGATTGTATGTCGACTATGTCTTTTACAATGCCTGCCACTGAGGAATGTATGTTTGCTGAGAAGTTACCAACTGCACTAGCAATCAAATCTCCTACAGCAACTTCATCTTTCTTATTGACAATGCACTTACTAGGTGCGCCTATGTGTTGAGTTAGTGGAATTGTTACAAGCTTTGGAATAGCAGCTGTTTTAAGGCTGCTATTTTCTGTTAGCTCTTTATATTCCGCCATCTGAACACCATGAGCAAATGTCATAGTATTAGTTGCCATCTTTCTCTCCTTTTATTATTTTTTCTCTATACTTCTATTATAGAATAAAATCGAAAATTTCTCAATATTTATCTTACATTTGAGATAATATCTTCTAAAAATGTCATAAAGTTATCAAAGGCTAGCTGTTTTAGATTTGCAAGTCTCTCCTTGCTAGGCAAGCCATTTTTGTAAAACTTCTTGTAGACATCATAGTTTGCATCTATTTTTGTTACATATTGTCTTGTTTCTTCAAATGGTATATCTAAAGGATTTGGATTTGTCGCATCCACTATCCCTTCATTAATCCACTTATCGACATTACCCACCCCACCATTGTAGGCTGCTAGGGCCAAGTCTCTGTTGTTGTAATACCTATAAAGATAATCATAATAGGCAAGACCTAGGTCAAGATTATACTCAACTTCTGAAAGCTTTTCTGGGTGAAATTCCTTATTTGTAAGCTCAGCCGCATGGGAAGCAGTTTGATCAAGAAGTTGCATCAAGCCTTTAGCATCTTGGTGACTTTGTGCATCCTTGTTAAAATCTGATTCTACCTTTATGATTGATGCTGTTAAAAGTGGGTCTACATTGTATTTTTCTGAATATTCATAGATTTCATCTTGATAATTAATCCTTGTCCTAGATGTCTGATAGGCTATTATGCCATATATTATGACAAATAGAAGCAAGATTGCAAGTAGGATAAAACCTATAAATTTACCTATAGCTTTGAGTGCTTTCATAAAATATTTTCCGTCCTTAAAATTTCTATTATTTTTGCCCTGAGCTCCTCTATAGAACCATCATTGTCTATGATTATTTTACCATCATCCTTAGCATTGATAGATTTTTCTTGAGTGGCTATTTTGCTTTTGGCGTAAAGTTCGTTTATCCCATCACGCTCAGTCAACCTTTTAATCTGGATTTCCTCACTTGCCCTTACAAATAAGATAAGGTCAGGGTCAAATTTAGCTTCCATTTGATAAAAAAGAGGTATTTCTACAAAGACATTTTTTTCATCAAGACTTCCTATCTGCCTTTCAATCTCTGCCATAATATTGGGATGGGTAAGCTTATTTAGTCTTGTCATAAGGTCTGGACTCCTAAAAATCATTTTAGCTAGCTTATTTTTATCAAGGTCCTCATTTTCAAAAGCCTTCCTAAAAAATGGATCTTTTTTGATGGCCTCATAATTTGCTTGACCTTTTTCTAATAGCTTTTTATTTACCTGGTCGCTGTCAATAACCACAAAGCCCAATTCCCTAATTATGGAGCTTAGAGCTGACTTTCCCGATCCAATTGTCCCTGTTATTACAATCTTATTTGGACTCATACATACTATCTCCAAAACCTATGTCTACCACAAGCTTTACCTTAAGCTCTGCCGCATCTTCCATGCACTTTTTTAGGATTTCCTTAGCCCTATCCTTATCTTCTAGAGAAGATTCTATAATTATTTCATCGTGGATTTGTAAAATTATCCTTGCATCGAGGCCTTCATCTAAGAGGGTCTGGTGAGTATTTATCATGGCAATTTTGATTATATCTGCCGCAGTGCCTTGGATTGGGGTATTTAAGGCAATCCTTTCACCAAAGCTTCTGACATTAAAGTTTCTTGACGAAATCTCTGGTATATAGCGTCTTCTGTGGAAGAGAGTTTCTATATAGCCCTGGTCCTTGGCAAGTTTTACTACATTATCCATATAAGCCTTTATTTGTGGATATGAAGCCTTGTAGGAATCTATATAGTCTTTTGCTTGTTTTCTTGGAATATTTAGGTTTTGAGATAGGCCATAATCGCTTATGCCATAGATTATTCCAAAATTTACTGCCTTTGCTTCAGACCTTTGAAGCTTGCTTACCTTATTAAGGGGTGTATTAAAGACTTCAGATGCGGTCTGGGTGTGGATGTCTATGTTGTGGTTGAAGGCATCTTGCATATTTTTATCATCTGCTAGGCTTGCCAAAATTCTTAGCTCAATTTGTGAATAGTCGGCATCTATTAGGATATTGCCCTCAGCTGCCTTAAAGGCCTTTCTAATGGCCCTACCTTCGTCAGTTTTTATTGGCAAGTTTTGTAGATTTGGCTCTTGGCTTGATAATCTACCGGTTGAAGCAATATTTTGCCTAAAGGTTGATCTGATTCTTCCATCTTCATCTATAGCATTTTCTAGGCCTTCGATGTAGGTTGAGCGAAGCTTGTAGGTTTCCCTGTATTTTTCAATCTTTTCAATGATTGGGTGCTTGTCCCTAAGTTTTTCTAGGACTGATTGGTCTGTCGAAAATCCAGTCTTGGTCTTCTTGATAACTGGCAAGTCCAAATCTTTAAAAAGGACTTCTCCAAGCTGCTTGGTGGAGTTTATATTAAACTCGCTTCCTGCGTAGTCATATATGTCTTTGGTTAGGTCTTCTATTTGACTATCAAGTCCTTCTTTTAACTCTTCTAAGACTTCTCTATCTGTAGCAAATCCAACTATTTCTATAGCTGCAAGGACTCCAGCAAGTTTCTTTTCTATATTGTCATATAAATCTAACATCTGGTATTCTTTGAGATTTTCTAAAAGCTTATCTTTAGAATATTCTATTGCATAGATTATAGATGCCAGGTAGGAATTGAGCTTATCAGACTCAATATCTTCATATTTTTTCTTCTTAGCACCCTTGCCCAAAAGAGCCTCTTCGTTATCAACCTCAAAATTCGCATAGGACTGACTTAGAACCTTTAAATCATAAGAGGACCTTGATGGGTCAATTAGATAGTGCATAAGCATCAAATCATCGTAAGGAGCCTTAAGCTTTATGCCTATCTTATCGAAAAGAACTATTTCTTCCTTGATATCAAAACTAGTCTTTCTAATGGATTCATCTGCAAAAATTTCCTTGAAGTTTTTGGTAAATTCATCATCAGGCTTAATTATAAAGACCTTAGAGTCCTTAGTTTTAATAGCCAGCTTAAATATTTCTGAATGAATATAATTATCTCCATTATATAAGGATTTGAAGAAAAATTCCTTATCTTCCTTTATAGATTCAATTAAGTCCTTAAAATCATCTGTGATTTCATATTTAAATTCAATTTTAGGGGAATCCTTGCCATCAGAATCAAGCTCATCTAAAAACTTATTGAAATTAAGTTTAGCAAACTTCTCCCTAAGGCTTTCTTTGTCAATCTCTCCAAGGGCTAGGTCATCATAGTCAAATTCTACTGGAGCATCTGTGACAATTGTCCCAATTTTCTTGGATAAGTAGGCCATAGCTTCGCCATTTTCGATATTTTCCTTAGTCTTCTTGCCTGTGATATCGTCAATATTTTCATATAGGCCTTCTATAGATCCATATTTTTGGATATATTGGAGGGCACGCTTTTCACCAATCCCATCCACTCCGGGGATGTTATCAGACTTATCACCCATAAGGCCCTTAACATCTATAAGTTGCTTAGGGCTAATGCCATATTCTTCCTTGATTTTTTCGACATTATATTCAACAGTATCTGAAACACCCTTCCTGGTCAAATAGACAATTATTCCATCATCTACCAGCTGGAGGTAGTCCCTATCTCCTGTTATAAGGACTGCTTCATCTCCAGCTTCCTTGGCCATTTTTGCATAGGTTCCAACTATATCATCAGCCTCAAAACCATCTAGGTCTGTATATTTGACTCCCATAGATTCAAGGACATCCTTAAGTATTCCAAACTGGTAGGAAAGCTCATTTGGAGTCTTATCCCTATTTGCCTTATAATCTTTAAATTCTTCATTTCTAAAAGTTCCACCCGACCTATCAAAGGCAACCAGGACATAGTCAGGCTTATATTTATCAAAGGCGTTCTTATACATGGTCAAAAATCCATAAACGCCATTTGTCATAACTCCGTCATTGTTGGTCAAATTTGGAAGAGCAAAAAAGGCCCTATAGATCAAAGATGAACCATCAATTAACATTACAGTTTTTTTCATTATATCTCCTTAACAAAAAATATTTCTATTTTCTGCAACAAATCTTATCTCTACCTTATAGTATAACGTATTTTGGCAAATTTTTAAAGAAAAAAGGAAACATTCTCACAAATGCTTCCCTTTTTAATTAAATCTCATCATATTTCTTTTTTAACTTATCCATGTAGTCAAGGTCGATCCACTCCTCGCTATAGCCACATCTAGTGCAAATATACCTATCAACAGGCACTGCTGACTTAATTGTAAGACCTGTCATAATACTATTTCCAGCCCCATAAGCCCCAGCAGATCCCGGCACAAATAAAATATCACTAGCCCCACACTTTGGGCACTTTCTCGTATTTTTCATAAATTCTCCTTTTTTACATAACAGGGTCAATATAACCAAGCTCCATTGCCTTGTTATAGGCTTCTATAGCATTATTTACTCCTAACTTATCATAAATATTAGCCAGGTGATTGTAAAGAGTTCTCTCGCTGATAAAAAGTTTTTGGGCAATTTTCTTTTTATCAGCACCTTTTACCAGCTCCTTTAATACTTCTATTTCTCTTTGGGTAAGAGGCTCAATAATCAAAGTCTTCCTAGATGGGCTTTTGCCTTGGTAAACATTTTTAAGTCTTACTAGCATTTCCTCAATTTCGATAGACTTATTTATAAAATCCCTTACTCCCAAGTCAAAAGCCATATCCTTGTAATTGTCTAAGTCATAAGATGTTAAGACTATTATATTTTGTTTGGGATTTTCAGCTAGCAAATCTTCAATTAAATCAAGGCCTGTCTTATCATCTTTTAAATTTATGTCAATTAAGAAAATATCATAGGGATCTTTTTCTGTCATTTTTAAAAACTCTTGGACTTTTGATACATAAGTACATGAAATTTCTTCTTGCTCTTCTAAAAGCATATTAAGAGACTGACCAAATAATTTATGGTCATCAAGCAAAATAATTTTCATTTCCTTCCACCTCCAAGGAAACTTTAGTTGTAAGTATATCTTTATTTAAGCTATAAGAAATATTTCCTGAATTTGAATCTATCAAAAGTTTAAGAAGCAATACCCCTCTTTTGGATTCCTTAATTTTATTAAAATCAGAAAGGTTTGCACCATCACTTTCCATTTCTATATAAAGATAATTTTCTTTTTTATAAAGTTTGTAAGATAAATACTTGGCATCGGAATGCTTATATACATTATTTATAAGTTCCTTTGATATTATTGCAATCAACCTAATTAATCTTTTATCTTCTGTTAGATCCCTATCGATATATTTGCTAATTTCAATATTTTTATCTGGATATAGACTTCCTACATTATCAAATATAGCTAATAGAGATGTTTCCAAATTCGCTTTTTCAAATAAAGAAGATTGGTAGAATTTCATTATATTTCGTGCTTTTTTCTCAAGTTCCCTTAGAATGTTTTTAGTATATTCTATATCTGGATTTTTTGAAGACAAATAATTTTTACTTGCAAATATATCTTGGATAATATCATCATGAATAATTCTTGCAAATTCATCTCTTTCACTCGCCATATAATCTGATAGGTAATAAAGTTTGAAAGTTTTATCATATGCTAGCTCTTTTTCCTTTAAAAATAGAATAAAGAAAAATTCTGTAATAAGGAAAATTATCTGGGTAAAAATATTAATCATTACAGTTCCTATATCAAATAAATAAATCACTGCAAAAATAAAAAATACAAGTCCAATAGTAAATATTTGGGTGGATTTTCTAGATATTGGCAAGATATTTATATATTTTATATTCTCCAATACCAGGTATTTTTTTATGAATAAACTTGTTGAAATGATGCTTATGAGAGCGAATATAAACTTATAAGGCAAATCATTTATTAAAATCAAATTTAATGGTAATAATGATGTGAAAATTACCAAAACAGAAAATCTCTGAGGTATTTTTTTATTTGAAATTTCAGTGTATATAAGTCCATACAAGGTAAAAAATAAAATAAGTGAAACTGCATTTAAAATCGGGCCCTCTTTTGCTAACAAATTGTTTTTAAAAAGAAGACCCCAAAATAAAATTATCATTAAATGGATGCTTACAATTTTTTCTAATTTCTTATACATATCTAATAGTAGCTAAGAACAATCCTTTCTTTATTTGTATTTATACCCAAAATTATTATTACTGATCCTAAAATCAAAAGCTTAGTTATCAAGTAGCAAGGAAAGGAATTTGTAAAATTATATACTAGGATCGATGCAATCATGATTACTAAGGATAGTCCTATCAAACGAATTTGGAGAGAATTTACTTTATTCATGTTTCTAGTATTAAGAATTACAAAAACTATTATTAGAGTGTAAAGAAAACTTGATGTAATTAAGTTTATACCAATAGTTAAGCTTAGATCAAGTTTAACTAGGTTTAATATAAGGCTTGGAAGGACTATTATCAAAGCCCCTAAATAAATACTAAACAAATATTTGGCTAGAATTTTTTTTATAGAAAGTCCATTTGCAAGTAAAAATTCAAGTTTTTTGCTAATCTTATCTGATACCAAGGTGTTTTTAGCTAGTTCTACTCCAAACATTAGGAAAAGTATTAAAATCCCATCAATTTTAACTATATTCATGACCTTATTTATTTCATAACTTCCTCCATCGCCAAAAAACAAAGCCATAAAGGAGCAGATTAGTGCCATAAGAGACATTAATAAGGAATTTTTATCTAAAAGCTTTTTTAAATCGTTAATGACTAAGATCATGACCATGATCCTTCTTTATTAAGAACAGATTCATTGTTCATTTTAGACAAATCTTTCATAGAAAAAACTACAAAGATTAATCCTAAGCTAATATTTATACCTAATATTATATAAATAAGATTTAGATTATATCTTTCTATTAATGATAGAATTTTTCCTGAAAATGTGCCTATCATGTAAATTAAAATTGTTGTTCCAAAGAAAACTATATTTTTAAAAAACTTAAAGTTTTTTTGAGATAAAGATATAAGGTTAAAAAATAGTATTTCAAAATATGTCATTCCTATCATTGTCACAAATATCCCCACAATCCACTTAAATTCGATCTGTAAGTCTACTAGGACATAAGTTAGGAAAAATAATAAAAATGTAATTATAGAAGATAGTCTCCACATTTCTAGCCCATAGGCTTTAATCACAGCTTTTATATTAATTCCTGACCCTAGGATAAATTCAATACGTTTATTTAGTTTATCCTTGACTGTAAGATTTACAACCATAGAATTAGACATAAGAATTGAAATTCCAAGCATTAGTACATATAGCATTAATATAATATAATCATTTCCTCTTGAATCAAAGGTCCCATTATATAGTAAAAAAATAAAGCCTAAGGAAATCAAAGTAAATAACAATAAATTTAAAATAAAATCTTTATCTTTAGTTATATAGTATCGACAAGCCCTATTAATATTCATCTTATCATTCATTTTGAACCCTCCTCAATGAATAAATCTTCTAAGCTTTCTCCTTGAATTTCGTCTATATTCTTCGTAAAAAGCAGCTCTCCTGATTTTATCATAGATACTTTATCGGCTACTTTTTCAATTTCAGAAAGATCATGGCTGGTAAGAACTATTGTTTTACCCTCATTTTTTAGAAGCTTAATAAGCTTTCTTATCTCAACCCTTGATATTGGATCAACCCCACTAGTTACTTCATCTAAAAATATTATCTCTCTATTCATCATTACAATAATTAACAAAGATAATTTTCTCTTCATACCCTTAGAATATGTTGAAACATTTCTACCCAGATCATTTGTAATTTCTAACAAGTCAGAATATTTTTGATAAGAATCTAGACCATAGCCGAAATATAAACCGTATAATTTAATGTTTTCAAGTCCTGTCTTATCTTCATATAAGTAGTCATTTTCAAGTAACATTGCATGACTTCCCTTAAGTCTAACCTCACCACCATATTCTTCATAAAGACCAGTAAGTATCCTAAGTAAAGAAGTCTTACCAGAGCCATTAGGACCAACTAGAGCATGGACCGTATTTTCTTCAATTTCTAAAGAAAAATTATTAAAAAGCTTCTTATTTTCGAAGTTCTTACTCATATTCTTCACTTCTATCATATTCATAAAATCACCTCTTTATTATATTCTAAATAATTAGAGTAAATATTACATGAGTAAAAACTGCAAAGTTTTTTTGGTAAAACCTTATTTATAGACAATAAAAAAATCTATTGAAACTTGTTAGTAACAATAGATTCCTAAATTAATATAAAGTTTATTATTTAAATCACTTATAAAACATAATGGTGCCGGTGGTGGGACTCGAACCCACACGCCCGGTTGGACAACAGATTTTGAGTCTATCTCGTCTGCCAGTTCCGACACACCGGCCTAAATGCTTACCAAATTATTATATCACATTTTAGGCCCAATGTAAATTATATTTTTCTTTTATTTGCTTATATTTTTGACTTTCGTATATTTTTATGGCTAGGATTCCTATTCCTATGCCTATTAGAGCTCCTACTAGAACGTCTGTTGGGAAATGAACGTATAGATAGAGTCTTGAGAAGGCTATTAGAACTGCTAGGATATTTGTGTATGTTTTTAGGAGTCTTGACTTGTTTAGAAGGCTTATTATTGTCGCAAAGGTGAAGGCGTAGGATGAGTGGCCTGATGGGAAGGAATTGTCTGATAGCTTGTGGATTAATAGGTCACTAAAACCTGTCACTTCGTAGGGTCTTGGCCTTGCTACGATGTTTTTTACTAGGATATTTACAATTATGAGATTTAGGATAAAGGCAAGGATCATTACCTTGCCTTGTTTTTTTAAATCTCTTGCTGCTAAGAATATTATTATAAAGCTTATCCAAATTAGTGATAAGTTTCCCAAAGATGAAATAGTGACCATAAATTTATCTAGGGGATTATTTCTCAAGCCTTGGATGGCATTTAGGATTCCTATTTCAAAATTTTCCATTATTCCACTCCTGTATTTGCTGTCTCTAGAGTCATGTCGTAGGCTTGTTTTATCCTTGCCCTTTGGTTTTCATTTACATAATCGTAGTATTTTCCACCATCTAAGAAGTCTTCTGCTAGGTAGGTCTGAACGTTTCTGCCGAAATCATCATAGGTCGTTCCTACCCAAAGTGGGTGGAAGATTACATCTGAGATTTTTTTATCTCCGCTATTTAGGTCCTTTTGAAGTTCTATTTCTAGAGCTAGGGCTTGTTCTACCCTGATGTCTTTGTTATTTTCCAGGCTTTGGAAGGAGACAAAATTACCTAGAGCGTAGGCTATTAGGCCTTCTCTGCCATCTTCTGCCTTGTAAAGCTCAACTGGCTCTACTACGTGTGGGTGGTTGCCTATTACTAGGTCTGCTCCCCATTCTATCATCTTTCTACCTAGCTTTATCTGAGTATCTACAGGATATGAATGATATTCCACTCCCCAGTGTGGATAGACTATTACAAAGTCGGCTCCCTGGGCCTTGGCCTTTTTTATATCTTCTTTTACCTGGGTCTCGTCTGTTAGGTAGTTTAAATTTTCTACTTCTTCCCTTGGTACTATAAGATTTTCCCTACCATTACAACCATAGGTGTAGGCAAGGATGGCAATTCTTATACCATTTATCTTCTTAGTTAGGATTTTTTCTGACTCATCCCTCATGCTTCCCACATAAGAAAGACCTGCATCTTCTACAGCATCCATGGTTGAAAATACTCCCTCAAGTTCTGTATCCATGGAATGATTGTTGGCAGTTGTAACTACATCAAAGCCAGCATCTTTAATAGCTGTAAGGAAGGATTCTGGTGAATTAAATCTAGGAAAGCCTGCATAAGGCTGGTTCGGATTTGTTGTTGTCTCGCAATTTCCTATTGCTAGGTCTGAATCTTTAATAAAATCAGATACATATTCAAAAGACTTGGAAAAATCATAAGATCCACCACCTCTGTTATAGGCATATTGGATTTGGGCAAGGTGGGCCATTATGTCCCCAACGGCCTTGATTTTTACCTTTTTAATGTCCGACTTTTTTTCCTTTGAACTTGCTTCTTTTTCTTCGACAGATTTTTCAGCTCTTTTAGAAGCTTCTATTTCTTTTGGGGCAAGTTTTTTAGCCTCTTCTTCTATCTTTTGATTTTCTTCTGCCTTGTTCAAATTGTTTATTAGATCAGCCACATCGGTGTTTTTATTTTCATTCGCATCGTTTTTTGATCCACATCCTACAAAAACTACTAGACTTAATAACGTTAAAATAAATGATAAATATTTCTTCTTCATAAACTCTCCTTATATACACTATACTATTTACTAGTATTAATCACTTATTATTAGTTGATGAAAGTTATTCTAATTATAATATAATTATAGGGTAGAATAAAGGAGTTTTTATGAGTTTTAGTGATTATTTTGATATGGAGAAAGAAATTATAGATGAAAATTGTCTTATTTTAAGAATTCCCTTCAAGGAGGATTACTTAAATAAAATAGGTGCAATCCACGGTGGGGTTATAATGACCCTTGCTGATAATGCATCAGGTGACCTTGCCAATTCATTTGGAATGGTGGCCCCTACTCTTTCGATGACCACTCACTTTTTAAGACCAATTATTAAAAGTAAGTATATTTATGCTAAGGCAGAAATTCTTAAAAAGGGCAAGAGAATTATAACTGTAGATTGTACAGTTTATGGTGATGACGAGAAAATTGCAGCCACCACTAGGACTGAGTTTGCTGTGACTAAGAAAAAATAAAAGGCTAGGCCCATGATAAGATTTTTATCAAAAGGCCTGGCCTTTAATTATATACTGCAATTTTTCCTTTTGCTGAATCTAAAACGCTTATGTCTGTATCAAATATTTCCGTTAAAACATCTGCTTTCATTATTTCATCAACGCTTCCAGATAAGACTAGCTTGCCATCTTTCATGGCTAGTATCCTATCTGAATAAGCTGCTGCAAAGTTTATATCGTGGATTACCAATAAGATTGTCCTGTTAAACTCATCGCAGGCTTTTCTTAGGTATTTCATCATTGATACACTTCTTGCAACATCCAAATTATTTAAAGGTTCATCTAGTAAGACATACTTGGTATCTTGAGCTAAAACCATAGCTACGTAGGCCCTTTGCCTTTGACCGCCTGATAGCTCATCAAGATACCTGTGTTCTAGGCCTTTAAGGTCCAGAAAATCTATATATTGATCGATTATCTCCATATCTTTAACGGTAAGCCTACCCTTTGAATATGGATACCTCCCAAAGGAGATTAGCTGACGTACGGTAAGTTTAGCTGTGAAGTGATTTTCTTGCCTTAAGATGGATAAAATCTTGGCAAGTTCGCCGCTATGACAGGTACAAACATCCATGCCGCCAATATTTATACTTCCTAGGTCCATATCAAGGAGCCTTCCTATCATAAGAAGAGTTGTAGACTTACCAGCTCCATTTGGGCCTATTATAGAGTTTAGGCCGCATTCTTTTATCTTAAAATTAATTGGACCTATCTTAGTCTCACTACCATATATTTTTTCTACATTTTTTACTTCAATCATTCGCTCCTCCTTCTAAAGATTACTAACAAGAAGAATAATCCACCTACTAGCTCTATGAGTATTGATACCACTCCATTTGCATTGAAAATATGATTCATTACAAAATATGCAAGAGTGATTATAAAATAGGCAAAGACCAGAGCCATAACTAACAAATATTTATGGTTATAGGACTTGCAAAACTCATAGGTTAAACTTACTACCAAAAATCCAAAGAAATTCATTGGCCCAATTAGGGCTGTTGACACACTCATGAGGATTGATACTCCTATCAAGGCTAGTATTGTTGACTTCTTATAGTCAAGGCCTAAATTAGTTGAAACTGCCTCTCCTAGGCTTAAAACATCAAGCTTTTTAGCATATGCAAAGATTATAAAAGCTACTATAAATACGATTATAGCTGAAACTAAAAAATATGATGAATCAGCATTATTTACGGAAGCAAAGAGCTTAGCTTGAAGAACATCAAACTCAGATGGGTTTAAGAGCCTTCTCATAAAAGCTGAAATAGACCTTAGGCCTTGGCCTAAAATAATTCCTACTAGAAGAAGGAAGTCAATATTTCTATTTGAGCTTAAGATGCTTGAAAATAAGGCCACACTCACTATTACCATTATAAGTATCTGACTTATGTAGTAGGTCATACCTGTCATTGCTGTAAAAGCTGTAACTCCTAAAAAGTACATAGTGGAAGTATTTATTGTTGAGTAAATAGCCTCAAAGCCAAGAAGTGATGGAGTTATGATTTTATTATTGGTAACAGATTGAAAAATCAAGGTTGCTAAAGCTTGGCAAGTTGCTGCTATAAGCATAGCAATTATTGAATTTTGTCTTCTTTTTACAACTGGCAAAAATGATGGGGAATCAATTGGCACCGGGTTATTGTAGGTTAACAGTCCATAAATGTTTAAAAGTGTAAGGCAAATTAAAAAAGCTAAGATAAGGAAATATCTTGTTTTATCCTTGCTTTGTCTAAAAGATATTTGATTCATATTTAACTACCCACTTTCTTTCTAAACAAGAGGATTAAAAATGAAATAGATCCCAAACTTCCCAGAATAAGAGAAACTGGTACTTCAAAAGGCGCGATTATTGTCCTAGATATGAGGTCTGCTATGATTATAACAAGCATGGAAATCAGGGCAATATATGGCAAATTCTCCCTAAGATTATCTCCCCTATAGATTGATACCAAGTTTGGAATTATTATCCCAAGGAAGGGAACATTTCCAACTACACTTGCCACAAGACCTGTAGCTAGGGATATCAAAACATTTCCAACTAGGATTATCCTCTTATAATTAAGGCCTAGATTGGTTGATACTGCCTCTCCAAGGCCTGCTAGGGTTAGCTTGTCAGCATAAATGTAAATAATAACCGATATTATTATAATAAGGTATAAGTATTCATATCTTCCTTTTTGCATTGGTGCAAAAGATCCAGCAAACCATACTTCAAGAGATTGCATCATATCAAATTCTAGGGCTACAAAGGTAGAAATTGCAGATACAACCGCCCCCATCATAATGCCTATTATCGGAACGAACAATGACGATTTGAACTTAATATTTCTTAAAAGGAGAAAGAATACCATCGATCCGATAAAGGCAAATACGATTGAAAAGCTTGTTCTTATAAAAAGACTAGCTGAAGGGACTAAAATATAGGCAAGGATAAGACCAAGCCCAGCCCACTCTATGGTGCCTGTTGTAGTTGGCTCTACAAGCTTGTTTTGACTTATAAGCTGCATCACCACTCCTGCCATACTCATGGCAAGGCCTGTTAACATGAGGCTAAGGGTCCTTGGTATCCTTGTTATAAATATCATCTTCCATCCTTCAGGGTTTTCCCTAATATTATAGGCCCCTGTAAAAATAGATAAAATTGCAAGTCCAAAAACCAAAAGTAAGAGAAAAATTAAATTCTTATCTATTAATTTTTTATGACTAGGATTTTGGCTTTTCATACTTATTTAGAAAATAATTCCTTAAGGCCTTCAAATATTTTTATGAAAGTTTGAGGAGATTCGTTTGTGTAGGTATCAGCAGGTGCATAGTATACCTTAGAATTTTTAATAGCATCTGTTGATTTTAAAGCTTCGCTTCCTTCTATAACATCCTTAGCAGGGGTTGATTCTTCACCTTCCTTAGTAACAGCAGCATCCCTATCTAGGACTAAGAGGTAAGCTGGGTTAGACTGAGCGATAGCCTCTACAGATATGTCATCTCCCTTGTGGTCTGTTGATGAATTTTCTACTTCTATAGCAGGTTTTAGGCCTAGAATTTCATATAGTGGACCCCAAACCCTACCAAAACCTGGAGCAGAGTATCCGATTTCTCCACCATTTACTACTACAGACATTACAGTGCCTTCCTTGTAGGCTTCCTTAGCTTCTGCTATAGATTTGTCTAATTTCTCTATAAGAGCCTTTGCTTCATCTTCCTTATCAAATATTTTGCCAAGAGATTCTAGAGAATCTTTAAAACCATTAACTAAGTTTTCGCCAGGATTTGCCGCCTTATCACTCACATCCCAGTTTAAATCGATAACATCAGCATTTGGGCAAAGCTTTTTAAGCTCTTCTGTATATTTACCAAATCTTTGTCCAACTATAATTAAATCTGGGTCAGCTGCAGCAATTACTTCAAGGTTTGGCTCTTTGTGGTTTCCAATATCTTGGATTTCATCGTTTTTAACAAAGCCGCTTGTAGCTGGCATAATTGGTTTTGGAGCAGCTACTGGTGTAATTCCCCATTCTTCAAGTGTTTCAAATGTTCTATTGTCAAGAGCTACTACCTTTTTAGGGTTTTTCTTTACTTCGACTTCGCCAGTCAAATCTTTTATTTTAACTGTAGCAGAATCTGAAGCTGTATCTTTAGCTTCTTCTTTGTTCTCATCCTTAGCAGCTTCTTCTGGCTGAGCTTGTTGTTCAGTTTGAGCTGCTTCTTCCTTTGGAGCTTCTTTCTCAGCTCCATTTCCACATGCCGAAAGGCTAATTGATGCTAATAACATCGCAATAAGTAATTTGTTTTTCATTATATCTCCTTATGAAATTGATTATTGATATCATAATCATAGCATAAGAAAATTTTAAAGTCAAATATATTTTGAAAATGATTCTTATTCGCATTATAAAATAGCTTTTATAATCTAAAATTATTAGTATAGTCATCTTAGGATTTATTATGAGAAAGATTTTATTTATTATTAACTCAAAGGCAGGTAAAACTGAATTTGACATAAAAAAAGAAGATATAGAAAATACCTTTAGGAGGGTCAAAAGGCTATCAGAAATTGAGGTTGTTAACACAAGATACAAGAACCACACCAAATATCTGATAGATGCTTTTGATAGCCTGGATTATGACGAGAAAGTTGTCATAATTTGCGGTGGGGATGGGTCTCTTAATGAGCTAGTAAATGTAGCCTATGGCAAGAATATAGCTATCGGCCTTATTCCAATGGGTACAGGCAATGATTTTGCAAAAAATTTTGATTATGATTCCTTTAAGCTCACTGACCTCTTAGATTTTAGGATTAAGCCAATAGATTTGATTAAAGTGAATGACTTTTATTCCATAAATGTAACAAGCATTGGCTTTGATACCCAGGTTTTGGAAAAAGCTTATGAATATTTGGACAAGAAGCCAAAACTAGGAAAGAAAGCCTACCTAAAAGCTACACTTGCAAGTCTTATAGATCTAAACTACGAGAACTTAAGCTTTAAATTAAAATTAAAAGACAGTTCGCATTTTGAAATATCTGGTGAGTATTTAATTTCTGCCCTATGCAATGGATCCTATTATGGGTCAGGTTTTAACCCTGCTCCTGAGGCTAAAATAGATGATGGTTACTTAAACCTTATCTTAGCTGATAAAATACCACTTCCAAAGCTTCCTGGCATGATTTTAAAGTATAAAAAAGGTCGCCACCAAGCTAGTAAATATCTCAGGGAAATTGAGGTTACAAAGGGTAAAATCATTTCTCCTAAGGAATTTATTGCTAATGCCGATGGGGAAATTTTTAGGGCCAAGGAAATTGAATTTGAAGTCCTTCCAAAGGCCATTAATTGGGTTTATTTTAATTAAAAAAGCTTATCATCTCAAATTGAGATTGATAAGCTTTTTATTATTTAGCCTTTTTGCTTCTTAAAATATATATAAGTATAAGAATTATAAAGCCAAAACCTAAAAGCCAATACAAATTAGGCTCAAAACTAGATTTTGTTTTGAAATCTTCTGGCAGGCTTGATTCTTTGGAAAGTATTGCCGTTCCCCCATCGTCTCTTGAAGGAATTTTTAAAGTTACTTTATTGCCGCTTAGCTTAACTTTTTTCTGATTGTAAAGGTCATATAAGTTTTCATCAGATTTTAGGTCAAAGCTAATAGTTTTTTCCTCATCACTAGTATTTAAGCCGATAATTAACTCACTATCTCCTAGGCTCCTAGCAAAAACAGATACTCCATCATCCATGTATAGACTTTTCCTATCGCCTCTTGCAAAAATTTCTGGATATGTCTTCCTTATTGCAATTAGTTTCTTATAGTGGTCTAGGATTGGGTTATTTTCAATCTTTGCCCAGTCAAAATCATACCTATTTTCGCTGAATATTCCCTTATCAAAATTGTCCTTTTTTCCTGATTGGCCGATTTCTTCACCATAATATATGACAGGTTGGCCCTTTGCTGTGAGTTGTAAGGATGAAGCTACTAAAAATTTGCCTACATCCCCACCTAGTCTCACTTTTAGGAAACCATCTTCATCGTGGGATGATAAGAATTGGCCCATTTGCCTATCTTGGCTTATCTCTGAATTTCTCTTAGCTAGTTTGCTTTCAGTTTCAGAAATCTTGCCACGAACAAAATCTTTTGCCAAGTCCTTAAAGTCAAAGTCTAGGAGAGAATCCATCATACTTGGGTCTAGATATCCTCCATCCTTTAAAATAGAAGCCCCAAAATTTTCCCCTATCATTTTTATATCTGGCTTAGCTTTACGAGCCTCAGCCTTGAAATCCTTCATAGCCTCGTAGTCTACATGCTTAACTGTATCGACCCTAAAATAGTCGATTCCATTTCCCTTTGCAGTCTTTATATTTTTTAGCCAAGCAACTTGCCAGGCAATTATCTTATCTCTAACGCTCTTATCTTCTGTTTTAAAATCTGGCAGACCAGCAAGTTCTGTTTCTATATCACCAGCCCCGCTTTTTTCCCTGTGCATACCGGCAAATGGTCCTTGGTTTTTAGTTCCATAACCTGAATGATTGATTACTACATCTACCATTAGCTTTATGCCATTATCATGGAGGGCATCGATTAAGTTTTTAAAATCATCTTCACTACCCAAATGTGGGTCAAGCTTGGTAAAATCTTCTGCCCAATAGCCGTGGTAGGCAAATTGCTTGCCTCCCTTATCAGCCATCATATTTGCATCTATATTTTTTACAATCGGTGTAATCCACAAGGTCGTAATTCCAAGATCTTTTAGATAAGGAATTTTTTCTATTATTCCTTTAAAATCACCACCATGATAGGCTTCTAAGTGCTCTTTATCAAAGGACCCTTCTACATTAGCTGGATTGTTATTAGATTCATCTCCATCAAAAAACCTATCGGTCATTATCATATAGATAATTTCTTCATCCCAGTCTGAATTTTTCTTATTTTCTTCTGCAAAAGACTTAGGTGCTAATATTAAGATTAAGGCTAAAAATATACTCGATAGCCTAAAAAATATTTTTTTCACTGCCCCTCCTAGAATGAAATATGATATCTTATTGCAATGAAGCATAGGATAATTGCAAGTGGAACATATAAAAATCTTCCAAGATTGTACCAAATATTTCCATATTTATTTGGATAATTTTTGTTTACTTCTGCCAAAAGTTCATCTTTTTTGATTACCCAAAACCATGTTATGGCCCCAATTATCCCGCTTATTGGCAGAATGTAGATTGTTATGACATCCATCCATGGACCCCATTTGCTTATTGGATGGAGGAAGATTCCTCCTAAGTAGATTATTACTATCAAAGCAATTAGGACTAGGTTTCTCTTTAATTTTGGAAAGGAGAAGACAATCGCCTCTGCCACTGTTTCTATCATTGACTGGATAGAAGAAATTCCTGCAAAGACTATAGCCACAAATAAAATTAAGGCAAAGATTCTGCCAAGAGGCATCTGTCTTAGGGCTTCAGGTAATACTATAAATAAAAGCTTTGGACCTGCTTCTGGTGAAAGTCCATAGGCAAAGGATGCTGGTATCATAACAAAAGCACTTAGCATAGCAGCTAGGGTATCAAAAGCTGCTGTAGTTGTTGATGCTTTTACTACATCTTCCCTATCTGGAAGATATGATCCATAAACAACCATTACAGTTCCAACAAGGGATAGGGAAAAGAAAGCTTGACCCATGGCTGCTACCCAGGTTTTAACTTCAAAAAGCTTTGCCTTATCCAAAGTAAAGATAAACTTATAACCATCGCTTGCCCCATCAAGGAAGGCCACCCTAAGAACCAAAACTAAAAATAAAACAAAGAATAATGGCATCATCAACTTGTTAGTCTTCTCTATTCCCTTTGTCTCATAAGCTAGAGTGAAATAAACCATTATTAATAGAATCAAGTGGACACCTACAAGTCTAAAGTCACTTGTAGATATGCTTTCAAACCAGGCCTGGCTATCTGTAGCGAAAAGATTGCCGCTAATTGTATCTATTAATGCCTTTAAGACGTAGGTTATAACTACCGCATAACCTACGGCAAGGAGGGTTACTCCAAGCATAGGTAGCCATCTTATAATTTTGCCAAAGCCTTCCATATTTCTTTCCTTGAAGGCTTCTTTATAAACAACCATTGGGCCTGACTTATATTTTCTTCCTATAGCATTTTCTGCTGCGAGGCCTACCCTGCCAAATAAAAATATGAATATCAAATAAGGTATTAAAAATGCTAGGCCACCATTTGCTCCAAGTTGATAGGGAAAGGCCCAAACATTGGCAAGGCCTACAGCAGAGCCCACGCAGGCCATGACAAAGCCCCAGGAATTTGTAAATTCGTTTCTTTTTTCCATAATTACTCCATAATTTTTAAAAAAAGTGCCGACAAAGCGGCACCTTTCATATTAATATATTTTTGCTCCAGCTGGTATTGATGGGTCAAGCATTATTAGATTTAATAATTCCTCGCCATCGTATTCACATATAGCTGATAAAAGCATACCACAAGACTCTTCACCCATCATTTTTCTAGGTGGAAGGTTTGTTATAGCAAGTAGGGTCTTGCCTACTAATTCTTCTGCGCTATAGTTATTTTTAATTCCTGATAGGATTACCCTATCTTCTCCTGTACCGTCATTTAGGGTGAATTTTAGAAGTTTTTTAGACTTTGGAACTTCTTCACAAGATTTAACCTTTACAACCCTAAAGTCTGATTTAGAAAATGTTTCAAAATCAACATCTTCTTCAAATAATGGCTCAACTTTTACCTTTGATAGGTCAAGTTTAATCTTATGAGCTTCTTGGCTTGCTTTATTTTCTGTTTTTTCAAGACCAAGTGGCTTCATTGTTGGGAATAATAGGACGTCTCTAATTGAGTGTTGGCCTGTCAAGATCATTATTAGTCTGTCGATACCAATTCCAAGACCACCTGTTGGAGGAAGTCCTACTTCTAGGGCATTTACGAAGTCATAGTCCATCATTTGGGCTTCATCATCGCCAGCTTCTCTTTTTCTAACTTGGTCTAGGAATCTTTCCTTTTGGTCTTCAGCATCATTTAGCTCTGAGAATGCGTTGCCTATTTCTGCTCCAGAAATAAAGGCCTCAAATCTATAGGTTAGGCTTCTGTCGTCGTTCTTTCTCTTAGCTAGTGGTGAGATTTCTACTGGGTAATCAGTTATGAAAGTAGGTTGGATTAGGTTTTCTTCTACATAAGCATCGAAGAATTCTGCTATGATTTCTCCCCTTGTTTCCTTAACTTCTACACCCTTTTCCTTAGCAATAGCTATTGCTTCTTCGTCAGTTTTAATTTCATTAAAGTCTACACCAGAATATTCTTTGACAGCTTCTATCATTGGAATTCTCTTCCATGGAGCCTTTAGTTCTATTTCTTGGCCATCAAATTCTACTACAGTTGTGCCCTTTACCTTTTTAGCAATGAATTCAACCATGTTTTCGGTGATTTCCATCATGTCTTCATAGTCTCCGTAGGCTTGGTATAATTCCATAGCGGTATATTCAGGGTTATGGGTTGCATCCATTCCTTCGTTTCTAAACATCCTGCCTATTTCATATACCCTATCAAAGCCACCAACGATAAGTCTTTTTAGGTAAAGCTCGTTTGCTATTCTTAGGTACATATCTATATCTAGAGTGTTGTGGTGGGTTATAAATGGACGAGCTGTAGCTCCACCTGCTATTGTATTTAGGATTGGAGTTTCAACTTCTAAGAAGCCCCTATTATCTAAGAATTCTCTGATTGCGGATATGATTTTTGACCTTTGCATGAATACATCCTTTACTTCAGGATTTACTATTAGGTCTACATATCTTTGTCTATATCTTAAATCTGGGTCCTTTAGGCCGTGCCATTTTTCTGGTAGCATTTGTAGGGCCTTGGTTAAAAGGTCGCTTTTTGCTACTTCTATTGATATTTCACCTTGGTTGGTTTTAAATACCTTTCCTTCAACACCGATTATATCACCGATATCGTATTTTTTGACATATTTGAAGTCATCGCCGATAACATTTTTTCTATTTACTACTTGAATTCTGCCAGATTCATCTTGCACATCCATAAAGCTCATGTTTCCGTGGCCTCTTTTGGCAAGAATTCTACCGGCTACTCTTACAGTTTGATCTTCATATTTATCAAAGTTATCCTTGATTTCTTTTGAGTCTGTTCTGTTTTTAAAATTTACTATTCTGTGTGGGTCTTTGCCCTCTTCTTTTAGATCATGGAGCTTTTCTCTTCTGATCTGAAGCATTTCATTTAAATCTTGTGTGTTATCAGCCATTTTCTCTCCTTATTTAATACCTTTAATTACAAAATACATTTTACCATTTGGAGTTTCAACTTCTACCCTATCGCCAACCTTATGGCCAATAATAGCTTCTCCAACTGGTGATTCGTTTGAAATATATCCTTCAAGAGGATTTGATTCAGCTGTTCCTACTATCTTGTATTCTACTTCTTCTTCAAATTCTTCATCAAAAAGCCTTACAGTATTTCCGACTCCAACTATATCAGAGTTTTCTACTACTTCGATAGTTTTGGCATTTCTGATCATATCCTCAATTTTCATTATCCTAGATTCTACTTCACCCTGTTCATTTTTTGCTTCATCGTAGTCAGCATTTTCTGAAAGGTCTCCAAAGCTTCTAGCAATCTTGATTTTTTCTGCCATTTCTGGACGCTTTTTGGTTTTTAAATACTCTAGTTCATCTTCTAATTTTTCTAATTTTTCTTTAGTTAATATTACTTCTTTTTTCTCTGTCATTATATTCACCTAATTTTTCTTTATATTCGTCAAGCAGGTCAAAAATTTCCTTTCTTGTACATATCTTATTTACCCTATCTCTGTATTCGCTAGACATATATAGGCCTTTTATATACCAGCCAACATGCTTGCGCATTTGATTTATTACAAGTCTTTCATCCTTAAATCTTAGGGCAAGTTCGTAGTGATCTTTTATCTGATTTATTATATCATCAAAACTTGCTTTTGTGTAAGAACCAGTTTTTATATAGTCTTTTATATAAGAAAATATAAACGGATTACCCATTGCACCTCTGGCAAGCATGACTCCATCAGCTTTTGTTGTATTAATAATTTCTATAAAATCTTCTACGCTGAAGCAGTCACCATTTGCAATTACCGGTATTTTTACAGCTTCTTTAAGCTTTCCAATAGCATGCCAGTCGGCCTTTCCTGAATACATGGCCTTCCTAGTCCTTCCATGAAGGATTAGATAGTCAGCTCCTGCCTCTTCCATGGCCTTACCATTTTCTAGATAATTTATATGGTCATCATCTACGCCAAGCCTATATTTGATATTTATCTTCTTATCAGTTGCTTCTTTAAGTGCCTTTGTAATCTGATAAACTTTTCTAGGATCTTTTAGAAGAGCTGATCCTTCGCCATTATTAAAAATCTTTGGAGCTGGGCAGCCCATATTAAAGGATATTTCCTCAATATTTTTAAGGGGATTTATTTTTTCCTCAACTACTTTTTTTATCTTGTCTATATCAGAACCAAATATTTGGATATTGGCCTTTTTTTCTAAATCTGATATATACATGATATCCTCTGTGGCCTTGTTGTCATAGACTAGGGCATTGACTGATACCATTTCAGTAAAGGTCTTATCTGCCCCATGCCTTTCACATATTATCCTAAAGGCTGTATCTGTGACTCCTGCCAGGGGAGCTAGCATTATTTTTTTATCTGTTAATATTTCTGTCATAGATTATTTTAAGCCCTTCAAGCATCAAATCTGGTTCTATGGTTTCTATATATTTACTTGATTGAGAAATTAATTCTGAAAATCCACCAGTAGCTATGACATTGATATCTTCCCTTTTGATACCAAGTCTTTCTATGATTTCATCTTCTATTGTCTCTATTAACTTATCAATCATTCCTATATAACCTATTACAATTCCTGCGTTGATGGCTTCTGATGTTGATTCTGTGATGGCTGTAGTTGGTTGTTTAAGCTCTATTTTTGGCAGCTTAGCTGTTTTTCCAAATAATCCATCTTGGGCAATCCTTATGCCAGGGGCAATTGATCCACCAAGATACTTACCATCACCTGTTATAACATCTAAGGTTATGGCTGTACCCATATCCACTACGATGGATGGACCGCCGTATTTTTCATAGGCTGCTACAGCATCTACTATCCTGTCAGCCCCAACTTCTGTTGGATTTTCGTAGGCTATGCTTATCCCTGTGTAGGTAGTATGATCTACTACCTTAGCTTCCTTGTCAAATAGCTTTCTATTTGCTGATTGCCAATTGTAGAGCACATCTGGTACTACGCATGATATGATTGTGTCGTTGATATTTTTTATGTCAAAGCCATGAATCATAAACATATTAAATAAAGTAGCAACTAATTGATCGCTGGTGCTTTTCAAGTCAGTTGCCACTCTAAATCTAGCCTTTAAATTTTCATCATCATAGACACCTATTACAGTGTTTGTGTTGCCAATATCTATAACCAGTAACATATAATCCCCTTTTTACTTGTTTAACTCTTATATGATACGGTTTTTAGACGTTTTTTCAAGATTATTTGCCTAATTTATGCTTTCTTATTAGGTCGTTTATCTCTTCTATATCTTCTTTTCTTACCTTGGTTGATTCCCTATTTGTATTGCCATCTTTTTTGATAGCCATAACAAGGTCTCCTCTTTCTTGGTCAAAGCCCCATTTTTTAAGTTCTTTAAAGCTTACAAAGCCTGTATTTATGAGCATACCGTTATCTGCTATATAAAGCTTTGTGGTTGAATAAATTGCAAATACTAGAGCAAGAACTATCATTATGGATGCTACCATCATGGAGTTTTTGTTTGAAACCTTATAACCTTGATATAAATTAACAATAGCTGTTACAATTAGAATGGAAAATAAAATTGCTTCCATGCTTGATATTGGTCTTTTGAAGGACTTTATATCACTCCCAAGGTGTTTTTTATCTCTTTGTTGCTTAAAAATCCTGTAAATAAAAAATACTGTTATTACCCCGTATAAAATTAGTATCATATTGTCAAAACTTCCCATATATTCTCCTTTCTTTCAAAATAAAATAGGCCAAGCGACCTATTTCATCTCTTCTATGTCTTCGTATACTGATCTTTTAACTACGCCGATATAAGGAAGATTCCTATATAATTGGTTATAGTCAAGACCAAAACCTACTACAAATTCATTTGGTATCTTAAAGCCAACCCAGTCAGATTTTAAGTCAACTTCACGCCTTTCAGGTTTGTCTAAAAGTGTTATAATCTTTAAATCCTTTGGACCTCTTTGAAGTAGGTTCTCCTTAACCTTCTTTAGGGTGTAGCCAGTATCTATTATATCTTCTATAATAAGTACTTCCTTATCCTTTATATCCATGTCTAAATCCATTAAGATTTTAACATTGCCTGAAGAATAAGTATTGTCAGCATAGGATGAAACTGACATAAATTCCATCTTACATTCTACATTTAGATATTTAGCTAGCTCGCTTACAAACATCACTGATCCCTTTAGGATGCAAACTAGAATTAGTTCGTCCTTGTCTGCGTAATGTTCATTTAGAGTATTAGCTAATTTTCTTATCTTTTTGTTCAAACTTTCTTCATCAATGAGTACTTTCTCTATAAGATCATTGCTGTCAATCTTCATCATATACCTCGATTTGTAGTATTTTGCTCGTAAGGTCTGTGACCTTAAATTCTCCGCTCATCCTTAGACCTGTTATCCATATAATCTTATCATCCGATAAAATTATTGGCAGTCTATCTCTTTTAGCCCTATCTATCTTTTGGTCGATAAAAAAGTCCTTAAGCTTCTTATTAGATTTACTTCCTAAGGGGATAAACCTATCGCCATTTCGCCTAGTTCTAACTTTTAGGGGAAATTTAAGCTTATCATAATCAAAGAAAGCCTTTGATCTATCCCTTGTGTAAGTCTTACTATTAATTATACTTGATTTTATGATTTTACCATCAAAGTCAATCTCATCTTCGGCGTATAAATCATAGACGCTTTCATTTTTAAAGTCCTTGACATCTTCTAAAATATAATAGTCGTAAGACTTTCTAAACCTTAGATCATCCTTTATTATTTCCTTGCCATTGGCAAGAGTAATTAGAGATAAAAATTCATCTATATTATCTTTTGAAATATCCTTTATAGTCCCTTTTAACTTTTCAATCCCAAGTCTTATGAGCCTATTTTGGTAGGGCTTTCTTAAACTTTCAAAATCATTTTTTCTAAATTTTATTGCTCTAACTGACCTATCACATATTTTATCAAAAATCTCTCCTATAGTATAATCTATTATTGTAAGGTCATCCTTGGCAAGGTCACTTAGTCTTGCTGCTTGGTCAATAAATCTAGGATTTATCTCCTCTAGAAGAGGTATTACTTCTAGCCTTATCTTATTTCTAGTGTAGTCTGCTTCAAAATTAGTGTGGTCTATTGCGTAGGGGATGTTATTTTTACCTAAATAAGTTAAGATATCTTTCTTCTTTATATCTAGAATTGGTCTTATAATATTTCCAGACCTATAAGCCATGGCCTTTAAGCCATCTAGGCCTGTTCCCCTTACTATCCTCATAAGGACAGTTTCTGCTTGATCATCCTTATTATGAGCAACTGCAATCTTTGAATGCGGAAATTTTCCTGCTAAGCGGTTAAAAAAATCATATCTCAGCCTGCGACCTGCATCTTCTGATGAAATTTTCTCTTTCTTTGCTAAATCATCCATAGACCTTGCTTCTGAGAAAAATTTAAGGCCAAGATTTTTTGCTGTATTTCTTACAAGGTCTTCATCCTTTGCGGCCTCTTTCCTATGGAGGTGGTTAAGATGGGCAAGGACTATGTCAAAGTCAATTTCTTTTCTAAGTTTATCTAGCATATAGATTAAAAATTGACTATCTGGTCCACCGCTTGCTCCAACAATTATCGTGTCGCCTTTTTCTATTAGCTGATGTTTTCTAATAGTTTCTAAAAACCTATCTTCCATTTTCATTTGTTTCTGTATTCTCTTTGGTTTCTGTATTTTCTTGGCTTTCTACTTCATTATTAGGATCTACGCCTTGTCCTTGGTCAGGATTTTCTACTTTTTCGTTATTTTCTTGACCTTCTTTATTATCATTTTGATCAATTTTATTGATTACGCCTGAATTTTCTTCCTTGACTTCAGATTTCTTGACCATACCTAGTTTTTCCTTGGCGACTTTTTCCTTAAATTGGTCAGTATTCCTATTTTCGTAGTCTTTATTTAGGCTATCGATTTCTTTTTTGACATTTTCAAGCTTTTTCTTACTAGAAACTATATCTTGGTCGAGTTTATTCATATCAGCATTTAAATTTGAATTTAAAAAATAAAAGCCAATTACAGAAAAAATCACAAGACCAAAGGCTGTTAGCAAAAACCTCTTATTCTTCTTGCCTCTTTGCTTAAGGTAGGAATTTTTCCTAGCCTTTCTCATATTATTCGCCATCTATTACCTCATACATGCTCTCAGCATTATTTTTCTTAGCCCCTTCTATCAGGCTTAGAACTTTTGCCTTTAAGACAGATTTACCGAAGGTTATTTCAATTATATCGCCTATTTCTACCTCGCTGCCTGGCTTTGCTATTTTATCGTTAATCTTTACTCTCTCGTTTTCACAAGCTTCTTTTGCTACTTGTCTTCTTTTAATTATTCTTGAATTCTTTAAAAATTTATCTACTCTCATAACATAACTGTACTTTTTCTTATATCTTATTCAATAATAGGTATTTAGCCAAAAATTAGTATAGTGTAGGTATGAAGTACATATTTCACATCGACTGCGATGCTTTTTACGCATCCTGCGAGGAGCTTAGAAATCCAAAACTTAAAAATATTCCTATGGCTGTGGGTGGCCTTACAAATAAGTCTATTATTACGACTGCCAATTACATGGCAAGGAAATATGGCATCCACTCTGCTATGCCTGTTTTTATTGCAAGGGACCTCTGTCCTGACCTTAAGATTGTTCCTGTTAACCATGATTATTACAGGAAAAAGTCAAGGGAGGTCTTTGGCATAATTAGGTCCTATTCTAGAATCTACGAGCAAGTTTCAATAGATGAGGCCTATATACAAATTTATTTGGATGACCCAATTTCCTTTGCCAAGGACTTACAAAAGGAAATCATAGATAAGACTGGCATTCCAATTTCCATCGGTATTTCCTATAATAAGTTTCTTGCCAAGCTCGGTTCTGATTGGAATAAACCTTTTGGAATAAAGTATATTGATAAAGAAGAAGCTGATAGGATTTTACCAGACCTTGCTGTTGGAAAGGTCCACGGCATTGGTAAGAAGGCAGCTTCCAAGCTTAATCAAATCGGGATTTATAAGGTTTGTGACCTTCTAAAACTTGATAGGGTCTTTTTAGAAGACCTTTTTGGCAAGGGTGGGGATTATATTTACCATGTAATTAGAGGTATTGATGACAGACCAATTGAAGTTTCAAGACTTAGAAAGTCAATTGGTAAGGAGAGGACCCTAAGTAAGAATACCAATGATAAAATTCTCCTTAAATCATATCTTAAAAAGATTGCAAGTCTCATTGAAAAAGAGATGGATGATAAGAAAATCCAAGCTAAGACCGTTTCTATCAAACTTAAAGATGAGTATTTTAAAAACAGAACCAGGTCTTATACACTTCAGGAGCCCATTTATAAGGCAAGTGATATTTACAATGAAGCGATAAGTCTTTTTGATGAGGTTTTTGAAGGTGAATATCTAAGGCTTATCGGTATTTCCCTTTCAAATTTATCTGATAGGGACATTGACCAACTTACCTTCTTATAAAAAAACCAAGTCATATCCATTTTTGTGGATGACTTGGTTTTTCTTTTATTCTTTATCTTCAAGTAATGATTCTTGTTTATCTTCTTCGGCTTCTTCTGATGAGTCTTCAGCTTTTGCGTCCTTTTTGAAGGCCGCTCTTACCTTAGCATCGATTTCTTTGGCAAATTCTGGATCATCTTCTAGCATTTTCTTTACATTTTCCCTACCTTGGCCAAGTTTTTGGTCACCGTAGGAGAACCATGATCCTGCCTTGTCTATTATATCTAAATCTACCGCAGTATCTAGGAGTACTCCTTCTTTGGAGATTCCCTTACCATACATTATATCAAATTCTACTACCTTAAATGGTGGTGCCACCTTGTTTTTGACAATTTTTACCCTTGTACGAGATCCAATTGAGTTATCTCCCTCGGTGATGGTCTTTATCCTTCTTATATCAAGTCTTACTGATGAATAGAATTTAAGGGCACGACCGCCTGTTGTTGTCTCAGGACTTCCAAACATTACTCCAATTTTTTCTCTTAATTGGTTAATAAAAATAACTGTAGTGTTTGATTTAGCAATAATACCTGTTAGTCTTCTTAGGGCCTGGCTCATAAGTCTAGCTTGTAGACCCATATGGCTATCTCCCATTTCTCCTTCGATTTCTGCCTTTGGTACTAGAGCTGCTACAGAGTCTATTACAATTAGGCCAACCGCCCCACTTCTTACAAGACTTTCAGCTATATCAAGTCCTGCCTCACCTGTATCTGGCTGACTCATGATAAGATTGTCTATATCTACACCAAGATTTGCGGCATATTCCGCATCTAGAGCATGTTCAGCATCGACAAAGGCACAAGTATCGCCTAGCTTTTGGGCTTCAGCTATTACGTGAAGGGCTAGGGTTGTCTTACCAGATGATTCTGGTCCATAGATTTCTATTACCCTACCACGTGGAAGACCACCTATACCAAGACCTATATCAAGGTTGATAGCTCCAGTTGGTATTGCTTCAATTTCAATCTTAGGAGCATCTCCCATCTTCATTACAGAACCTTTTCCGTATTTTTTCTCTATTTGCTTAAAAGCTTGGTCCAGAGCTTTTTGTTTTTCTTTATCCATATTTTCTCCTTATACATTAAATGTCTAATCGTTAGTACTATTATATACTTATTTTTTCTTTATTAAAGTTTTTTTGTAAAAAATATAGTTTTTCTAAATATTTTCTAGGTCTAGAACCTTTTTATTTTTAATTATATAGTCAAGGCCAGATATAATTGTAAGGATTACTGCTAGGTAAAATACGTATATTCCAATCATATGGGTAAATTCACTTTCTAGAAGCAAGAGGACTAAGGATACCATCTGGCTTATAGTCTTGGCCTTGCCCCATACACTTGCCGCTATGGTTATACCCATATCAGCTGCAAGAGTCCTAAAACCTGTAATTATTAGCTCTCTTGCTACAATTATTATTACTGCCCAAGCGGGAATTATTTTACTTTCTACAAGTACTATAAAGGCTGCAAGAGTTAATACCTTATCTACAAGTGGATCTACAAATTTACCGAAGTTTGTAATTAGATTTCTACTTCTTGCTAAGTGTCCATCAATGGCATCTGTTAGGGATGCTATTATGAATATTATAGCTGCTACATTATAGGATGCGCCATAGTAATAGTAAACTAGGACAAAAACTGGTATTAAAAATAACCTCACCATAGTTACTTTATTTGCTATATTCATTAATCTTCCTCCAAATATGTTCTATCAACTAAGACCTTGCGAGGTTTGCTTCCTTCATAACCCCCTACAAGTCCCTTTTGCTCTAATTGATCAATTATCCTACCAGCCCTTGCATAGCCAATTTTAAGCTTTCTTTGAAGCATGGATACACTTGCTGTATTATCCTCGATAATGAGCCTTATAGCTTCATCTAAAAGCTCATCTTCATCTTCTAGCTCCTCGGTGTTGGTCTTCTCTTCTACCTTTTCAATGGCTTCTTCATTATAATCGGCCTTTGAATTATTTTTTATAAAGTCAACCACATCTAAAACTTCATCATCGGATACGAAGGCGCCTTGGATTCTTACAGGTTTCATGGCATCAGATGATAGATATAGCATATCACCCTTGCCTAGAAGTTTTTCTGCTCCTTGGGCATCTAGGATTGTCCTTGAATCTATTTGGCTTGTTACAGCAAAAGATATCCTTGATGGAATGTTGGCCTTAATTGTACCAGTTATTACATCTACTGTTGGCCTTTGGGTCGCTATAATAAGGTGTATACCGCAAGCCCTTGATTTTTGGGCAAGCCTGGTGATGTAGTCTTCTACCTCACTTGCAGCTGTCATCATTAGATCTGAAAGCTCATCTACTATTACTACTATATAAGGTAGGTTTTCCATAGATTCGTCAGTCTCGCTTGCCTTTTTATAACCCTTTATATCTCTTACATGGTGCTCTTCAAAGAGTTTATACCTTTTTTCCATCTCAGAAATCGCCCAAAATAGAGAGCTTGCAGCCTTTTTAGGATCAGTTATAACCGGCATTATCAAATGTGGAATCCCATTATAAACTGATAATTCTACAACCTTTGGATCTATCAAAAGAAGTTTGACCTCATCTGGTGAATGCTTGTATAGAATAGACATGATTATGGTATTGATACAAACAGATTTACCTGATCCTGTAGCACCTGATACCAAAAGATGGGGCATCTTCTCAATTGCTGATACAATTACCTCACCAGATATGGACTTACCCATGGCAAAAGGTATGGCTGACTTGCTTTTAATAAAGCTTGCTGATGAAATTATCTCCTTAAATCCAACCATTTCCTTTGTATCATTTGCCACCTCTATTCCTACGTGGGATTTGCCAGGTATTGGGGCTTCTATCCTTATGCCTGATGTGGCAAGGGATAGGGACAGGTCATCTGCAAGATTTACAATTTTTGAAACCTTGACCCCTCTTTGTGGTTTTAGTTCATAGCAGGTTACTGTTGGTCCCACATCTATTTGGACAACCTCTCCTTCTATGCCGAAGGATTCGAGGGTTTCTTCGATTATTTCAGCCTTTTCTCTGATTTCGTCATTATCAATTCCCTTATCCGTGTCGATGTCATGTAATAAATCAACTGATGGATAAGAATAGTTTGAAAACTCTCTTTTTAAATCTTCATTAAGGTCTGCAAATTCAACCTGCTTAGACTTGTAATCATTGATTATTTCTATATTTTTAGCTTGTGGCTCTTTTTTCTGAGCCACTCTTCTTTTTACAGCTTTTCGTGGTTCTTGATCAGGATTTTTTTCAAGCCTTGGAATTTTTCTTGGTTCTTCCTTAGCTTGGATTTGCCTATCTTCTCTCTTATCAGCTAAAAACACCTTGAATTTATTATAAGTCTTTATAGTCAAGTGTTTGATGCCAAGTCCTAGAATTATAAAGCCATCCCTAATTTTGAGGAAAAATTCCCTATAGGAATATGGACTTACATTTATTATAAATGAACCTATAAGTGTTATATAAAGGATATATAGGCCAAGTGGACCGATAAAGTTTAGAATATAGAATCCTACTAATCCACCAAACCATCCACCTCCTAGGCTTTTTTTGAAGGCAGAGTATTCTACAGACCAGGCTAATTCATTTCTTACAAAGTCTTTAGAAAGGATGGCAAGGGTTAATAGAAATATTCCATAAATTAGAAGCATCCTTGATAAGTTTCGCTTAAATATTCCCTTATAAACCATGAAAAAGGATACAAATAAGCCAAGTGGAAATAATATTGAAAGTTTTCCAAAAAGCTTGGCAAATATATCGCCTATCCTATCTCCCAAAAAACCTGTGTTTGATGAGATGATAAAGATAAATAAAAATACCGCAAGTCCCATCATAACCATAGAAAAGGTCTTTAGGTTGAAATTTTTTTCTCTAATTTTTTTCTGTTTACTTTTGTTAGGGGCTCTGGAAGATGACTTCTTCCTTACCCTTCCTTGATTTTTATTTGTCATATTAACCTCATTATTATTATATAGTAATAAGGGCAAAAAATAAACTGCCCAGAGGACAGTATATTTTTTTAATTACTAGTTTTGTTCTTTTTTATCATTCTTATAAGGTGATTCATCTACTGGCCAGGCTTCAGCTTTTTCTGGCTTTTCTAAAAGAGCCTTTCTTGAAAGGTTAATTCTCCCTTGTCTGTCAATTTCTGTAACCTTAACTTTTACTGTATCGCCAATAGCTAGTTCATCCTCTACCTTGCCTACTCTATGGTGGGCAATTTGTGAAATGTGTAAGAGACCTTCCTTACCGATAGCAATTTCAACAAAGGCACCAAAGTTCATAATTCTTACGACTTTTCCTTCGTATATATCTCCTGGTTTTGGATCGGTAACTATAGCTTTTATCATCTCTATAGCCTTCTTACCGCTTGCTCCATTATCACTTGCTACTGTTATATGACCATCATCTTCTGTGTCAATCTTTACACCTGTTGCATCAATAATCTTATTTATGGTCTTTCCACCAGAACCAATTACTTCACGCACCTTATCTGGGTCTATGTCTATTGTGTAAAGTCTTGGTGCATATTCTGAAAGTTCTGCTCTTGGCTTATCTATAGCTTTTTCTATAACATCAAGTATTCTAAATCTAGCATCCTTTGCATCAGCTAGGGATTGTTCAAGAACTTCTTTTGTTATACCTGATATTTTCATATCCATTTGTAGGGCTGTAATACCATCACGAGTACCTGCTACCTTAAAGTCCATATCGCCAAGGTGATCTTCTAGGCCTTGGATATCTGTAAGAATTGATATAGAATCATCTTCCTTGATTAGACCCATAGCAATACCTGCTACTGGCTTTTTAATTGGAACACCTGCATCCATTAGGGAAAGGGTTGAACCACAGATTGAAGCTTGAGAGCTTGAACCATTTGATGATAATACTTCAGATACGACTCTTATTGTGTAAGGGAAGTCTTTTTCATCTGGTAATACTGGGACAAGGGCTCTTTCAGCTAGGTGGCCGTGACCTATCTCACGTCTACCTGGTCCTCTTAATGGTCTAACATCTCCTACACAGAATGGTGGGAAATTATATTGGTGCATGTATCTTTTTTGTATATCTTCTACATTTAAGCCGTCAATTATTTGACTATCTGCTGGAGAACCTAGAGTTACTACAGATAAAACTTGTGTTTGGCCTCTTTGGAATAAACCTGAACCGTGTACACGTGGAAGCACTTCAACTTCTGCTGATAGTGGTCTAATTTCAGTAAGGTCTCTGCCATCAGGTCTTATCTTATCGATTGATATCATTCTTCTTACTTCTTTTTTCATGATATCATCTATTCTTCTATGAATTTCATCTTCACTTTCTGGATAGTCTTCAAGGAATTTCTCCTTAGCTTCTTCTTCTATCCTAAAGATGTTATCTTCTCTTTCAGTCTTATCTGTTGTTCTGATTGAGTTTTTGATTTCTTCTTCAAAATTTTCTGAAATTAGTCTATCAAGTTCTGTCTCTTCGTGAGCTTCTACTTCTTTTTTCTCCTTACCAATGTCATCTATGATTGTTTGGATAAAGTCGGAAATATCACCTATTTCTTCTAAGGCAAGCAGCATTGCTTCAAGCATCTCAGCTTCATCAAGCTCATTTGCTCCTGCTTCTACCATGTTGATTGCGCCTTTTTTACCAGCTACAGTTAGCTCAAGGTCAGATTTTTTTCTATCCTCTTCTTTTGGATTTACTATTAGCTTGCCATCAACTTTTCCAACCATACAAGCACCAACCGGTCCGTCAAATGGTATATCTGAGATACCTAGGGCAATTGATGCACCTATTGTTGTTAGTGGGTCTGGAAGGTGGTCGTGGTCCATTGATAGGACTGTAGCTATAACTTGTACGTCATTGTAGTAATTTTCTGGGAAAAGTGGTCTAAGAGGCCTATCCATTTGTCTAGCGATCAAAGTTGCTCCATCGCTTGCCTTACCCTCTCTTCTTAGAAAGCCTCCTGGGATCTTACCTACAGCGTATAGCTTTTCTTGGAAATCACAAATAAGTGGGAAGAAATCTATACCTTCTCTTGGTTTTTCACTTGCTACTGCTGTTACTAGAAGGGAGGTGTCCCCACTTTTTATGTAGCATGCTCCATTGGCTTGTTCTGCAAACTTACCAATGGTTACTTCTAATTCGTATCCGTTTTTTGAAGTGTAGTTGTAATTTTTGATCATTTAATCTCCTATAAAATAAGGCGGGTTATCCCCGCCAGTAATTAACCTCTTAGTCCAAGTCTTTCAACAATTGATCTATATCTTTCGATATCATTGTCTCTTAGATAAGTAAGCATACCTCTTCTACGTCTAATCATCTTGTATAGTCCACGTCTTGAAGAGTGATCTTTTTTATTTGCTTTTAAGTGCTCAGTTAAGTCAGCTATTCTTTTTGATAGGATAGCGATTTGTACTTCTGGTGAGCCTGTGTCTTTTTCGTCTAATTGGTAGTTTTTGATTATTTCTTGTCTTTGTTCTGCGTTCATAATTTCCTCCGTTTATTTGATTTGGCCTTACCGAGTATTAGTCGAGGTTTCATATACCCAGCAAAGCTAGCTATACTATTATACGCCCTATTTTTCTTTTGTAAACTTATTTTAAGTGTTTTTCTATATATTCTAAGCCTTGGGCCTTGTCCTTATCCATCTGCTCAATCAATTCCTCAGCAGAATTAAATTTAAAGTCAGGTCTGAAAAATTCTATAAATTCTACGCTTATATTTTCCCCATATATATGCTGATTAAAATCATAGATATAAGATTCTATTTTCTTATCCTGGCTTGTCTCAAAGGTTGGATTTGAGCCAATATTTGTAAGAGCATAATAATATTTATCTCTTACAAGTATTCTTGTAAGATAGACCCCATCTTTCGGTATTACATAAGGGAAATTAAGCTCTAAATTAGCTGTTGGGAAATTTAGGGTCCTGCCCCTGTGTTTTCCATGGACTACTTCCCCTCTAATCTTGTAGTACCTTCCAAGATACTTATTAGCCTTTGAAATTTCCCCATCTTTTACTAACTCTCTGATATGTTTTGATGAAATCTTACTATTATCATCTTCTAGTTCAAAGTCAATAATTTCAGCCTTATAGGAATATATATTTTCATATTCTCTGAGAGTGTCAGTAGTTCCCTTGGCCTTGTAGCCAAAACGGTAATCACTGCCAACTATTACAGCCTTTGCGTTTAATTTTTCTGCAATCACAGTTTTGATAAATTCTCTAGGGGATAATTCCATAAAGGTCTTATCAAAATTAACCAGACAGAAAGTTTTTATTCCTATTTCTGATAGGATTTCAATCTTATCTTCTAGGCTTGATAGGTATTTATCCTCATCTTTTACAGTCCTCTTACCATCTTCTTTAAAGAGTAAGACAGATGGTGTGAGACCGTACTTTTTAGATAAGTATATATTTTTTTCCATTAATTTTTGATGACCAAGATGGACTCCGTCAAAATAACCTAGGGCAACCGCCTTTTTTTCAAGATCTGGCAAGTCACTATTTAAATCATATATTCTTATCTTATCTTTCATAAAATACCTTCTCCATTTTTAGGAAATTTCTACCATCTTCGCTTGCAATTTTCGCAAGGCCTATAAAATCATTGTCTATATAAATCCTAATTTCCCCATCTATTTGCTTATTTGTTAAGATTTTTTGCCCATTTATTAGATTTTCTAGATATTTTTTATCTATATCTAGTATTTCCAAATGGTCAAGGGCTATATCTAGGGGAATTAGTTTCTTGATTAGTTCCTCTTTTGGAATTTCTAAAATATCTGCACTCTTTATCGAATCTTTTATATCAAGTTTGCCAACCCTAGATCTCTCTAGGTTTTCTACATGGGCGAAAGTCCCAAGTCTTATTCCAATATCATCTACCAAAGTCCTTATATAAGTACCCTTTGAGCATGTTACTTCTATACTTGCCTTCGGAAAGTCAAAGGATAAAAGCTTGATGTCATAAATTTTTACCTTACGGATTTTTCTTTCTATTTCTATGCCTTCTCTGGCCAGGTCGTAAAGCTTTTTGCCACCTACTTTTAGGGCTGAATACATAGGTGGTATTTGTTCTATTTGACCCTTAAAAGATTCCATTACTTTTATAAATTCATCTTTATTTATTGGTTTATCAGACCTTGCTGTTACTTCTCCTGCTGCATCTAGGGTATCTGTCCTTATACCAAGGATTAGGTCTGTCTTATAGACCTTATCCTTAGTCATCATATAGTCTGATACCCTGGTTGCCTTGCCAACTACTATTGGAAGGACTCCACTTGCTTCAAGGTCCAAGGTACCTGTGTGGCCTACCTTTTTCATATCTAAAGCACGCCTTACAAGGCTTACTACCCTTGCTGATGATATGCCCTTTTCTTTGTCTATGTTAAGGATTCCCTTAAGACTCATATTTCTTTTAATATCTCCAAAGCCTTCTTAGCTGCTGATTCTAAAGAATCATCAAATATTGAAAATCCACTTGCCTTGATGTGGCCACCGCCACCATTATCTCTTGCAACTTTTGACACATCTGCAAATTTACTTCTTAAGGATACCTTGTATTCTCCATCATCATATTCTTTTACTATCATGGATATTTCTACTTCCTTTAGGTCCCTTAATTTATTTACAATTGACTCAGCATCCCCCATTTGAACATGGTATTTTTCAACTAAATCCTTGCTTGCAATAGCAAAGGCCTTTTTGTCGAAAAACTGAGCTGTAGATATAACTTCGTTATGAAATTGCATTACCTTTACTGGTTGTGATTGATAAAGATTTCTGTAGATATATTCATAGTCTACACCTGCTGTGATGAGCTTACCAGCAACATTAAAGGTGTATTCGTTGATGTTTGCATACATAAACCTACCTGTGTCTGTGCAAAGACCTGTAAATAGTAAGGTTCCTATGGTTTCATCTATTGGTAGGTCTAGCTTATCTATGATTTCATAAGCTAGTTCGCATGTTGCTGGCGCTGTGTCATAGATTAGGTTTAAATCACAATTGATTTTACCGCCTACGTGGTGGTCTATTACTATGGTTTTCTTTGAAGCTCTAGCAATAGGTGTTGCACTTCCTATCCTATCAAATTCTGAGCAGTCCATTATTATGAAAAGATCATAAAAATCTCTGCTTGCTTCCTTATAATTTTCTATTTCTGGTAGGAAGAGTAGGTAATCATCTATTGTGTCTATTGCGATTACTTCAACATCCTTGCCATATAATTCTAAGGACCTTCTTAGGGCAAGGGTTGAACCCAGATTGTCTCCATCTGGGTTGACATGGCTTGCTATAGCGATTGTTTCTGCTTCATCTACCATTTTGATAAATTCTTCTAATTTATCTTTACTAATCCTGTCTATTTTCATTTGCTTTTTTATCCTTTGCGATTGTTTCTTCAATTAGCTTATTCATATAGGCACCACGTTCGATTGAATCATCAAATTTAAACCTAAATTCAGGCATGGACCTTAATCTCATCCTCTCACCTATTAGGATTTTGATGTATCCTTTTGCTTGGTTTAGAGCCAGCATGGCATCTTCCTTGTTTTTGCTATCTCCAAGAACAGATACATAAACATCTGCATATGATAAGTCATTTGTTACTTCGACATCTGTAATTGATACCATTGCTTCAGTTGATAGTCTAGGATCAGAAAGGTCATCTCTAAGTATTTTAGAGACTTCCCTTTTGACTTCTTGTGATATCCTTGCGGTTCTTTTACTATTCATCTATTAACTTCTTTCTACTTCAACCATTTCGTAGGCTTCCATTACATCGCCTACCTTAACATCGTTAAATCTTTCAAGACCTATACCGCCTTCATAGCCACTTTGAAGTTTACTTGCATCATCTTTAAATCTCTTCATTGATGAGATTTCACCATCAAATACTACGATATTATCTCTAAGAAGTCTGATTTTAGATTTTCTTGTTACAAGGCCGTTTGTTACCATTACACCTGCAATTGTTCCTGCTCCTGGTATTTTGAAGGTTTCTCTTACTTCTGCCCTACCAAGTACATTTTCCTTAAATTCAGGTTCGAGCATACCATTTATAGCTTTTTCTACATCTTCGATTGCTTCATAGATTACGCTATAGGTTCTAATTTCAATGTTATTATCCTTTGCTCTTTCTAAGGCTCCTTGGGTTGGTCTTACGTTAAATCCTATAATTATAGCATTTGATGCTTGGGCAAGTAGGATATCTGATTCGGTTATACCACCTACAGCTCCTGCTATTACTGATACTTTGACTTCTTCATTTGATAGTTTTGTTAGGGATGTGCTTACCGCATCTACAGTACCCTTTACATCTGTCTTAACTATGATGTTTAGCTCTTTTAGTTCGCCTTCAGCTATGTCTGAATACATATCTTCTAGATTTGTATTAGCCTTAGCTATTAGGCGCTCTTCACGTTTAAATTCTGCTGCCCTGTCTGCATATTCACGTGCGACTTTTTCATCAGCTACAGCATAAATCTTATCTCCAGCTTCTGCTACATCTGATAGTCCTAGGATTTGTGCAGGTATTGATGGACCAGCTTCTTTGATTGGCTTACCCTTTGAGTTAAACATTGCCCTTATCCTACCTGATGAAGATCCTGTTACTACATAATCTCCAGCATGAAGGGTTCCTTTTTGAACAAGAACTGTTGCTACTGGTCCTCTTGATTTATCAAGCTCTGCTTCTATTATTATGCCTACTGCCGCCCTATTTGGATTTGCCTTAAGCTCTCTAACTTCAGCTACTAAAAGCACCATTTCTAGAAGTTCTTTTATACCTTGGCCAGTATGAGCTGATACTGGTACCATGATGGTATCTCCACCCCATTCTTCAGGTACAAGGCCATGTTCCATGAGTCCTTGCATAACCCTATTTTGATCTGCTGTGTCCTTATCTATTTTGTTTATTGCTACTATTATTGGAATCTCAGCAGCCTTAGCGTGGTTTATAGCCTCTATGGTCTGTGGCATTACACCATCATCTGCTGCTACTACTAGGATTGCTACGTCTGTCGACTGAGCTCCCCTCATTCTCATTTCTGTAAAAGCTTCGTGGCCTGGTGTATCTAGGAAGGAAATTTGCTTACCATCTACATCAACGGTGTAAGCACCTATATGTTGGGTTATTCCTCCAGCCTCTCCACGTGTTACAGATGTATTTCTTATGGCATCTAGTATACTTGTCTTGCCGTGGTCAACGTGACCCATTACTGATACAACTGGTGGTCTTTCCACTAAATTTTCCGGTTTATCTTCATAATCCAGGTCGTATGATTGCTCTTCTAGGGCATCATAAGCTTCTTCTTTAAAGACTTCCTTGCCAAAATCCATAGCTATTAGATTTGCTGTATCAAAGTCTATTTGATCATTAAGTCCTGCCATTATGCCAAGACCTATAAGTTTTCCTATTACAGAATTTGGATTTTCTCCAAGTTTATCTGCAAAAGTTTTTACATTTACAGTTTCTGGTATTTCTATTCTTGATTCATTCTTAGCTTTCATATTTTTCTCTTGCCTATTATTTTTCTTTGATTTTCTCTTCTTATTTTTCTTTTTTCTATTCTTACCAGTTGGTCTTGCTTCTTCGTCATCTTCATTTGCTATCATCTTAGGGTCAATCTTTTTCTTTTCCCTTTTCTTCTCAACTGGTTTCTTAGCCTTAGGCTTTTGATCAATTATTTCTGCTTCTTCTGAAGAATCTTCATTTAATTCTGTAAGATATTCATTTATTAATTTGCGGTCTTCTCCGCTAATCATTGACATATGGGATTTGATATTTAGATTAAACTCTTCGTTTAAAATCTTAATCATTTCCTTTGATTCCATCCCATTTTCTTTAGCCAATTCGTATACTCTTATTTTGTCAGCCATTTAATCACCTCATTTTACTTCATAAGCTTCTAACTCCTCATAAATATCATCATCTATTTTCATTTTGAAGGCTTGGTTTAGCTTATTAGACTTTCTAAGGCCCTTTAGGCATGCTTCATCTTTGCATACATAAGCGCCTCTTCCATTTACTTTTCCACTTTCATCTATCAAGATTCCTTCTTCTTTGTTATTTACTATTCTAAGAAGGTCTTTTTTATCTTTTAGAGAACCACATACTATACATTTTCTCTGTGGTATCTTTCGAGTTTTTTTCATTTTTAACCTCAAATTGAATATTTATTATTCATTTATAAAGTTTTTAGCATAAGGCCTAGTTTTCAAGGCTTTCATCAGCCTGGTCAAGATTTTCTAAAAAATCTTCCTCATCAGCCTCATTTTCATCAGATTCTTCTAAATCTGTGTTAGCTTCTTCTGTTACTATATCTTCTTCAGCATCTGCGGCAGATTCAGCTAGGCTTTCATCACTTACTTCATCATTATTTTCAATGATTTCTTCTTCATTATTTAAGCCTAAGATATCATCGATTTCTTCTTGGCTTAGGCTATCAAATTCTAACTCTGATTTTATGTCGATTTTCCAACCTGTAAGCCTTGCTGCGAGTCTAGCGTTTTGACCTTCCTTGCCTATGGCAAGTGAAAGTTGGCTATCATCTACTACTACAAGAGATTGTCTATTTTTCTCATTTATTAGGACTTTGATTATATCAGCAGGTGATAGGGCATTTGATATGAAAGTTTCTGCATCTTTTGAATAATTGATTATATCAATCTTTTCGCCTTGAAGACTTTCTACTATTGAATTTACCCTAGCTCCCTTATAGCCAATGCAGGCTCCTACAGCATCTATGGTTTCGTCATTTGAATATACAGACATCTTTGTCCTAGAGCCTGCTTCTCTTGCTATAGAGTAAATTTCTATTATACCATCAGTTATTTCAGGTACTTCTAGCTCAAAAAGTCTTACTACTAGGTTTTCGCTTGCTCTAGATAGGACTATTTGAGGATCTTTTCCTGAGTTTCTTACTTCTTTTATAAGAAATTTCATTCTCTCATTTGGAGCATAGACCTCATTAGGAACTTGCTCTTTTAGTGGAACAATTCCTTCTATCTTATCAAGGTTAACATAGACATTATATTTATCTTGTCTTTGGATAGAGCCTGTTATAAGCTCATTTTCTCTATCTAGATAATCCCCAAATAGTGTTTCTCTTTGGGCATCTCTTATCTTTTGTATTACGATATTTCTTGCAGTTTGGGCTGCAACCCTGCCGAAGTTTTTAGGCACAAGTTTTATCCTGGCCACATCACCTATGCTAAGAGTAGGGTCTACTTCCTTTGCATCTTTTAGACTGATTTGGCTTACCTTATCTTCTACTTCATCAACTACTTCTCTTAGGGCAAATACCCCTATCTCACCCGTTTCGTGGTCTATGACTACATCAACATTTTCTTGATTGTCATAATTCTTTTGATAACTTTTTACAAGCGCCTTTTCTAGGGCTTCAAGGATTACATCTTTTTCAATATTTTTATCCTTACAAAGCTCATCAAGGGCTGCCATAAAGTCTTTGTTCATAACTTCTCCTTTTAAAATACTATCTCAATTTTAATTTCTTTGATATCAGACTTATCTATTTTAATTTCCTCGTCATCTTGACTTATAAATAAAATGTTATCAGCATTGACCTGTTTTGTGAAGGCGATAAACTCGCTGCCATCTTTAAGTTTTACCTTAAGTAGCTCATTCATATTTCTAATTAGGTCTCTGTCAGTCTTTAGTGGCCTTGATAAGTCTTGAGAGGATACTTCTAAGTAGTATGAAGTAGAAATTAAATCTAGTTGATCTAGCTTCTCATCCAAAAAAGTACTTACTTTTTCACAGTCGTCTATGTTTATGCCGCTTTCATTATATATATAGAAAATCAGTCTCTTTTCATTCTTAGGTCCTATAAACTCTATATCAACGAGTTCATAGCCTAAATTTTCTATATCATCATTTAGTAATTCTTTTAATTTTTCAGTTAAATTCATACCACTCCCCCTAACATTAAAAAAAAGTGGAATTTGCGCCCCACTTCTTACTAAGATAATTATACTTTAAATCAAGATGATTTCAATATTTTAATTTATTCATTATACATAATTTATAAGACCATTAATGAATTATATTACATTATTCTATATTATTATGAAAATGATTGTAAGGTCCATTTTACAATAGACTATTGCTTTTTTAAAAATAATGTTTTATAATAAATATAAGATAATAAATGAAGGAGGATATTATGACATTATTTATTATTGGACTTATAATTTTATTTGGAGGAGGATTTCTATATTCAAAATATGTTGAAAGTCAACTAGAACCTGACGATAGAGAAACTCCAGCAGTTAAAAAAGCCGACGGTGTCGACTTTGTAGTAATGAGTGAGGCTAAAAACTGGCTTATCAACTTACTTAACATAGCAGGTACAGGCCCTATTCTTGGACCTATCCAAGGTATCTTATTTGGACCTATTGCCTTTATCGCTATTCCAGTAGGTTGTGTTATTGCAGGTGCAGTTCATGATTTCATGACAGGCTTTATCTCAATGAGAAATGGTGGTAGCCAAGTTCCAAAATTAGTTGGTAAATACATAGGCGATGGAGTTAGAAAATTCTACAATATTGTTATTGCTGTTCTTTTACTCCTAACTGGTGTTGTATTTGTTTATACACCTGGTGACTTAATTGCTAAATTTGTACTTGGTAAAGAACCAGAAGGCACTGTAATTTGGATTATATATGCTGTAATATTTGCTTATTATATCCTATCAACAGTAATGCCTATCGATAAGCTTATCGGTAGAATTTACCCAATCTTTGGTGCTTTCCTAATCATATCAGCTATTGGTGTTTTAATCGGTATCTTTATGAAAGGACAAGCTCACCTATCCTTTGAAGGCCAAGGACTTCTAGCTCAACATCCAAAGGGACAAAAATTCATCCCAGCATTCTTCATTACTGTAGCTTGTGGTATCCTATCAGGTTTCCACGGTTCCCAAGTAACCCTTGTATCAAGAACTGTTAAAAGTGAAAAAGAAGCAAGAACAACCTTCTATTCTACAATGATAGCAGAAGGCTTTATAGCTATGATATGGGCAGCAGGTGCTATGGTTCTTTTCTCAACAGGAGAAGCTCCACTAGATACAGCTGGTACAATCATGGTTGGTAATATTTCTAAATTCTTTATGGGTAATATCGGTGGTCTACTAGCAGTAGTAGGTGTAATCGCACTTCCTATCACATCAGGTGATACAGCATTTAGATCTCTAAGACTAATAATTTCAGAAGAGTTAAATATAGACCAAAGAAATGGTTCAAAAAGAGCTGGTCTAGCTGCTTGTCTATTTATTCCAGCATCAGCTATCCTATACTTTGCAAAATCAAATCCTAATGGATTTAACATTCTTTGGAGATACTTCGGATTTACTAACCAATTCGTAGCAATCTTTGCCCTGGCAGTTGCAACAATTTACCTAATGTATAATAACAAAAACTACTTTATTACACTTATACCAGGAATGTTCTACTGCTTCATAGTATTCTCATTTATAATCAATGCTGACCCAATAGGATTTAGACAACCTTACACAATTGCTTATCCAATAGCAGCTGTCATTACCGTTGCTTATGCATGGTTTGTAGTAAGATGTGGAAAGAAGAATAGATCTAGAATTGAATCAATAGTTTTAGACTAAGATAAATTTAAAGGTGGCTTAGGCCACCTTTTTTCTATTCAAAAAGGAGACTTATGAAAATAAAATTAGATAAAAAAGGAAGAGAATTCGCAGCTAAAAAAGACATTAAGGCCTTATTTATTAATCCTGACCTAGATAGCAAGGAATCCTGCTGCACAATTGGAACTGTAGATTTTGATGTAAGCACAAAGCAAGTAGGCAAGCTTGAAAGCTACCATAAATATGATGATGAAAATATTGAAATTTATGTCAATCCTAATATCTATGCCTTTATAAAAGACGATGAGGAAATTGAAATATCAGCCTTTGGCCTAGGATCTTTTAAAAAATTTTATATAAAAAATGAAATAAACACAATCGAGAGATAAAATGGATGAGATTTATAAAAAAATAGAAAACTTTAAAAACAAATACCCTCTTGCAGATGACCTTGAATCTAGAATTCCTAATCCTAAATTTAGGTATATGGGAAATAAGGTCTTAACCCAGGCAATTTCTGCCATACTTTCAGGCAAAAATATCTTGCTTGTTGGTGAGAAGTCTACAGGCAAAAATGTCCTTGCAGAAAACCTGGCCTATCTTTTTAATAGGCCTATGTGGAATGTTTCCTTCCACCTAAGCCTTGATGCCTCAAGCCTAATCGGCGATGATACTTTAAAATCAGGTAATGTTGTGTTTAGGGAAGGGCCAATAAGCCTTGCAAGTACTCATGGAGGCTTTGCAGTTCTTGATGAGATAAATATGGCTAAAAACGAGGCTATGGCAGTCCTCCACTCAATCCTAGACTACAGGAGAATGATTGACATACCTGGCTATAAGCTAATAAAAGTCCACCCTGCCACCCGCTTTATAGCAACCATGAACTACGGCTACGAAGGAACTCGCGACCTAAATGAGGCCCTTTTATCAAGATTTGTCATCATAAAGATGCCAAGGATATCTGATGATGACCTAAAATATCTTATAAAAACCCATTATCCTTACCTAAGAGAATCCTACCTTAAAGACCTCACAAACTTTTTTAGGGACCTAAAAGATAAGGCAGAGGCACACGAAATTTCTGAAAGTGCTCCAGATTTAAGGGGAATGTTCGATGGCCTTGACCTAGTTAAAGAAGGCCTTGAATTAAAAGAAGCTATGAGGCTCTGCCTAGTAAATAAAGTCTTTGATGACTATGAAGCAGAACTTATCGAAGATTTACTAAAGGCAAGATTTAAGGATGATATTTATCACAAAGATATGACCAATGAATAAATATAACGAAGAGATAAATGAAAACCGAATAAACAACCTTCAATGGGCAGGAGCAGAGTCTTATGACTTTGATAATTTTATTTCAGGTTCAAATATAGATGGAAACCCTGACTTCTACCTAAATTTAATAATTGGCCTTGCAATTAAATACCTAGGTTATATTGAAATTAAAAAGCTCTTTGACTCTTGGGCCTATAATATTAAAAGAGATAAGTACGACCTTGCCTTTATTTATATAATAGAAGACTTCACCTATAATAAAGAAGTCGTAATAAGGCCAGTTTTAGAATCTCTTAGAAAATCCTATGCCAAAAAATTTCTTGATGATAAGTATGATTTGCAAAGAAGAAATCTTGCCCTAAGGCAAAACAAAATCTACCGCCTAGAAGAAATAAGAATGAGGGAAATTCTAAATCTTAAGAAGGCCACAATTTCCAAAAAAGATAGGGACCTCTACCTGGCCCTAAGGTTAGAAGCTGATACAAATAAAGATAATCTAGAAGCTAGGGTTAAGGATTTATTTGAAAAGTATTTAGGATATAAGGAAAATAACATCCTTAAAAACCTCCCAGCCCTAAACATTTCTCTCTTTGAAAATTCAGGAATGCTGAGCCTTGAAAGATCAAACTTGCCAGCTGATTTTAAGGCCAAAGGAGAAAAATCTCACGGGTTTGCTAGCCTAGTCCTTGCTTATGGAAACAAAAAACGTAAGGCAAGTCTAAAATTTATAGAAAAGACTTTTGGCAAGTCAATATTTGATGAAGAGATTAGACTTGGCATTGAAAGAGATTTGTGCACAGGTTCCCACAAAAGATCAAAACTTTACTTTTCTAGAGGCATTGATGAAAATGACAAGGACCTTGACCAAGACCTTAATAAAAAGACCATAGCAAGACACCTTTTAAAATTTAAGGCTCATAAGGCATCCTACAATAGGGCCATATCTGTCTTATCTAAGGAAATAAAGTTAAAATTAAATCTAACCAGCTCACTTGATCAAGACCTAAGCCATAGAGGAAGGCTCGTGCCAAGGCTCGCCTATAAGGTAGAAATTAGTGACAGGGCAAAAATTTTTATGAAAAATACCCTTAAGGCCAATCCTTCTATGAAGGTAGATCTACTTATAGATGGGTCTGCCTCCCTCCTTGATAAGGAATCAGAGGTTGCCATAGAAGCCTATATTTTAGCAAAATCTCTAGAAAATAATAATATCCTAAACAGAGTCATAGCCTTTCAAACTGTAAATGACTTTACTATTTTATCCATACTCAAGGATTATGATGATAAGGCAGAGATGAAAAGAATCTTTCGTTTTAAGGCCATGGGTTGGAATAGGGACGGCCTTATCTTTAGGGCCTACAGGGCAATTTTAGATAAGGATATCAAAAACACCCTAAGCCTAATACTAACAGATGCCAATCCCCAAGACCTAAAACCTTTAATTAGCGATGGTTTTAAATTAAATAGGCCCTACCAAGAAGAGCCTGCTCTTGATGATACCAAAAAAAGTTTGGCCTATCTAAGAAAAAAGGGCCTTAGTATAGCGGCTATCATAAATGGCAATAAGCTAGACAATGCTAAAGTCCTTTATCGCAACAATTTTATAAAAATAGATGATCCATCTGGAATATCATCTGCTGCCGGCAAATTTATCAAAAAACAAATATCAAAAGTAGAAAAATAAGCTATTAAATTAAATGCCTTATCATATAAACCTTTTCGGTTTATATATACATGGCAAAATTTAATAGCTTTTTTAGTCGAAAAATTCTTAATTAAAAAATGTATATTTACATATTGTAGGGATATTTCAATTGTGATATAATTATGATAAAGATTATCATATTCAAAGGAGGTCTTATGATAAAAATTAAAAATTTATGTAAAAGTTATGGGCAAGGCCAATCGAAAATTGACGTTTTAAAAAATATTGACCTTGAAATTGAAGATGGTAAAATAATTTGTATTTTAGGACCTTCAGGCTCAGGCAAGTCTACCCTACTTAATATTATAGGTGGTATTGAAACAATTGATTCAGGCCAAGTTGATATCTATGGGGAAAACCTTTCTAATATGACCAAGAAAGATTTGGAATCCTATAGAAGAGATAAGTTAGGTTTTGTTTTTCAATTTTACAACCTAATCAGCGACTTAAATGTATTAGAAAATATTGAATTAGGCAAGTATTTAGCAAAAAATCCCCTTGATATAGATAAGCTTGTTGAAGATTTGGGAATAAAGGATCAATTATACAAATATCCTAATGAAATATCAGGTGGGCAGGCCCAAAGAACCTCGATTGCTAGAGCCCTCATCAAAAGTCCACAGATTTTAATCTGTGATGAGCCTACAGGCGCTCTTGATTATGAAAGTGCAAAAGACGTTTTGAATTTGATTGAAAAAATGAACAAGGAATATAAATCAACAATTCTTATTGCTAGCCATAACGTTCAGATAAGCAAAATGTGCGATTATATTCTAAAAATCCACGATGGCAAGGTTAAATCTTACCTTAAAAATGATGAAAAAATTCTAGCAAAGGATGTGACCTGGTAATGAAAAACCCAATTTATAAAAGAGCCTACAGGCAAATTTACTTTCACCCATCAAGAGTCTTGCCGATTTTCCTTGCTCTTTGCTTTATAATAATTTTTTCTTCATCATTTTTTATAGCACAAGATTCAACAAAAAAAATCTATTACAAACTTATAGAAAATGGAAAGGTCGAAGATGGTAACTTTACATGTCTTGAAAAATTAGATGAAGATACAAAAATAGAAATAGAAACTAAAAATATCAGTCTTTATGAAAATTTTTATGTTAACGCCAAGTCTACAGATAATAAAAAAATAAGAGTTTTTGAAAATAGAGATAGGATAAATATTCCATCTATACTTGATGGAAGACTGGCTAAGGAAAAAAATGAATTAGCTATTTCTGCAAACTATGCCAGGGCAAATAAAATACAAGTAGGAGATATGGTTAAACTTGAAGGAAAAAGTTTTAAGATAGTTGGTCTTATAGCACTTCCTGATTATTCAACCCTTCTTAAAAATAACTCCGACCTAGTAATGGATACAGGCTATTTTGGTGTAGGTCTTGTTTGCAAAGATGGACTAAAAGATTTATCTGAACAAATTTCTTACCAATATTCCTACAAAGACCAAGAAAATTTACCAAAGTCTAAGGCTAGAGATAAGCAGAAAGATATTATTAAAATTGTTAATCAAAAAAATATGGTTATAGATGCTCTATTAAACTATGATAATCACTGCATTAGATATTTCATAGAAGATATGGGTGGCGATGTGCCTATGATGACTGCAATTATGGTAGTTTTGGTTTTAGCCATTGCCTTTATAAGTGCAATCCAGGTTAAAAGTATGATTGAAGAAGAAGCTCCAATAATTGGTACCCTACTTGCTTCAGGCTATAAAAAACGAGAGCTAGAAAAAAACTATATGCTAATGCCAATCTTCATTAGCTTAATCTCATCCCTTATCGGTAATTTAATCGCCTATAGCCATACATACAAGACCTATACAGATCTTTATTACAAGTCCTATGACCTGCCAAAATTTGTAGTTTCATTTAACTTAAGGTCATTTTTCCTTACAAGTCTTATCCCACTTTTGATATATTTAATAATCAATTACCTTGTAATTGGAAGGGCACTTAAAGGCAAGGTTATTGACTTTCTTAGAAATACAATAAAATCACCTAAAGCAAAAATGAGGATAAAACTTGATAAGTTCTCCTTCATTAACAAGTTTAGAATTAGAGTTTTACTTGCAAATAAAGCAAATATTATTAGTCTAATCTTTGGAATAGGCCTAGCAAATATACTTTTAATTTATTCTCTAGGAGTTAAACCTGTCTTTACAGATTATGCACAAAAAGTGAAGGATTCGATGAAATACGAACATACTTACCTCATAAAAGCTCCTGATTCAAACATCAAAGCCGATAAAATCTCTATGATGAGCTTTGAGTTAGCAGATTTTAATATGAAAAAAATCCAATGTCTGGGAGTAGATCCTGATTCTAAATATAAGGACCTAAATATAAAAGACCTTAGTTCTAATGACATAATAATTTCAAATGGACTTGCTAAGGTATATAAACTAAAAATAGATGATGAAATCAAGGCTATAGAAAACTTCAATAATAAAAAAGTAAAATTAAAGGTAAAAGCTATAGAAAAAAACAATACCAAATTCCAAATCATAGGTAAAAGAGAGGACTTAAATAAAATAATAGGTCAAGAAAAGGAATATTTTAATGCTTATGGGTCTGATAAGATCCTAAATATCGACAAAAATCTCTTAGTTAACGAAATTGATAAAAAAGAAATGAATAAATTTATGACTCATTTCCTAGATTCCTTTGGCGGAGTATTTGATAGTCTGCTATTTATTGCCCTAGCTTTTTACCTAATAATTTCTTACCTTGTAACAAGCCTAATAATAGATAAATCTAAGACAAATATATCCTATCTTAAAGTTTTCGGAATAAAAGATAAAGAAAATGCGGCTATTTATACTAGTCCTATTTTTCTAATCCTTATATTATTTGAAATCGTAATGATACCTGTCATGGACTTTTTAATTAGACTCATGACAAGCTATGCCCTTACTAAACTAGATGCCTATGTAGAAGTAAATATTCCCCTATCTAACTTCATAAAAGCAATCGCTCTAAGCCTAATTATATTTATAATAGTTCAACTACTGGAAAAAATTAAGATTTCAAAAATTGATATGGTTAAGGAATTAAAAGTTATTAATGGATAAAGATTTTGAAAAATATAAAACTGCCCCCTAAATTTCCTTAAGGAGGGCAGTTTTATTTTGAAATCATTTATTTTCAAATTTTAAAAATTTATTAGATAGGTATAGGGAAATAATTAGTTCTCCAAGGCCAAAAAGAGCTAATAAGGCCAAATCATTGATTCCTATATATCTTAAATTATTGGCTTCAATTGCCAAAAAGCTAAGTCCTACAATTTTTAGAGACTTAAAGGCTGTGGCAAAGCCAAAGATTGTAAAGATAGTTGATAAGAGGACTATTATACCAAAGGACTTAATCCTTATAGCAAGGGCTCCAAATATCCCAATTATAGGAAGAGATAAAAGTATGGACAGGATCATATAGTAAATATATATGCTAAAGTCAATACTTGCAAAGCCTGCTATGAATTTGCCAGAAAGGTAAAATAGACCTAGGAAATATATTTGACAAAAGCTTACTAGGATAAAGGCTAAACCTAACTTAGCTATTACAAAGTCTATATTTTTCTTTGGGCTTAGCCTTATAAATTTAAGGCTTGACTTGTGTTCTGTTGCCCATAGGCTTGCAATTATTATTGCAATTAAGGGGATATAGAAAAAGGAAAAGTAAAACAAACTTACTTGTGTCCACAAAGATTGCCACTGATTAGTTAATGCACCTTTATTTCCCAAATAATTTATTAGGCCAAAGGCGTTGGCTAGTAAAGGAATTATTAAGCTTACTAGCAAAATATTTACAAATTTTATTTTCTTAATTTCTAATTTTAACATTTTTCCTCCTAGTCCTTGTATAAACTATAAGTTTTCATGGATTTTAAATAATAAAGACTTCCTAGTAGAAATATTAGGGAGATGATTAGCGTGTAGAAATTTATCGGATTTAATACCTGAATAAATTTACCTCCCTCATTTAAATAAGAAATATTAAGAAGACTTGCCATCCATGCAAAGGGATTTACAAAAGATAAAGTTTCTGAACTAAGCATTGTTATTATGCCGGTAAGACCTCCTATTATTGATAAAAATGATAGGGTGTAGACTTTTTTACTCTTCATTTCTATAATCATAAATATACTTACGAAAAATAAATTTATTATAAGGGCTGTTAGGTTTACAAGTACAAATCTTAAGACCATGTCACCGCTAAAATTAAAATTAGCTGATCTTTTTGCTAGGCTTAAAAATACTAGTCCTTCTATTATTTGTAAGAAAACTAGCCTTAAAGCTAAAATCTTAAATTTATCAAAAAGTATGGAATCAACTTTTTCTCCAAGGATTATCTGCATTTGCCACATCTTATTTTTTTCTTCAATCTCTATTACTTTTTTTACTAATGATGATATTAGTATTGGATTTATCAGCAAAGAAATAAATAAATAGGTGTCTAAAATGTAAGCCAGTGGATAAGAGCTTTGAGAAAAAGACTTATTAAAACTTGCTCCTAGGACTATTAACATCTGCCCTAAAAATACTATTAGCATCAAGAAATTTATTCCAAGCCTTTTATATTTTTTTCTTTCTAAGTTTGCCATCTTATGACCTACTTTCTTCTATAAATAGCTTTTCAAGACTTTCTTTTTCTTCCTCTATCCTGTAAATATCAACCTTGCCATGGAGGAAATTTACAATATCTCCTATGTCTTGGTTTGAAATCTTACCTAAAATAATTTTTTTATCCATCATCCTATCTTGACCAAGACCCAAAAGCCCTAGGGCCTTCTTATTATCTGAAGTTAGTAAGGATATAAATGGTGGATGAAGCTTCCTATAATCTTCTAGGCTTCCATTATAGGTCAAATTTCCATTTATCAGGATTCCTATGTGAGTAGCTATTTTTTCCATTTCATCAAGAATGTGTGAAGATATCAAGATGCTTGTAGAAGTGTTTTTGACAAGATTTTTAAATAAGTTCCTCATCTCCTCTATTCCTTGAGGGTCAAGACCATTTATCGGCTCATCAAGGATTAAAAGCTTAGGACTTCCGATTAGGGCCATAGCAATGCCTAGTCTTTGCTTCATACCAAGTGAATATTCTCTTGCTTTCTTTTTGCCTACATTATTAAGGCCAACCATAGCTAAGGTTTTTGGGATTTCCTCTATTTTTATCCCCTTAAGCTTACATATTATTTCAAGATTTTCATAGCCTGTTAGGTGGTCATAAAAGGATGGATTTTCGATTAAAGCACCTAGATTTTTGTTTAAATCTTTTTGGTTCTTAGGATTTACTTCCTGACCAAAAACCTTAACAAGGCCTCCATCTTTTTTAACAAGACCCAAGATACTCTTCATTAAAGTAGATTTTCCTGCTCCATTTTTTCCTATTAGGCCATAAATTGCACCTTCTTCAATTTCTAAAGAGTCGATATCTAAGACCTTTTTATTGTTATATGATTTTTGTAAATTTTTAACTTCAAGTATTTTTTTCATAATCATTCCTCCTAAAACCATAATACCAAAACCTGATAAAGATAAAGTTTTAGTTAGGTCACTTTTACATCACAAAAGCATATAAGGCTCGAATCTGGTGTATAATAAGGATAACAAGGAGGCTTAGATGGATATAAGGAGTAATTTTTCAATATTAGTGGTTGATGATGAAAAGACCTTACTAGAAAATTTATATAATTTTATGAAAGATAAGGGATTTAAAAAAGTTTATACTGCCAAAAACTTAAAGGAAGCTAGATTTAAAATTTCAAATTTAAAAATTGACCTGGTTGTTTTAGACTTGATGCTTCCAGATGGGAGTGGTTTTGATTTGTTAAGGGAAATTAGAAAGACTTCAGACATGGCTGTTATAATTTTATCTGCCCTAGATGGCCTTGATGACAGAAAAGAAGGCTTTGAAAATAAGGCCGATGACTATCTAGTCAAGCCCTTCTTCCCTGAAGAGCTCCTTTGGAGAGTAGATGCTATCTTAAGAAGAAGTAAAAAAGTTAAATCTGTTGATAAAATAAATTTAGGCAAGGTAATTTTTGATATGTCCAAGGGTGTCCTCATCAAAAATGGCGAGGAAATCGCCCTTACAGCCACCCAATACAAAATCCTAGCCTATTTATCTGAAAATATAAATATGATTGTCTCTATAGATAGGATTTTAGATCATATTTGGGAAGATTCCTATGGTTATGAAAACACTCTAATAACCCACATCTATAGGCTAAGAGAAAAGCTTGAGGATAATCCTAGAGAGCCAAAGATTTTGATAACCATAAAAGGCCTTGGTTATAAGCTTGTTAAAGAGGATTAGATGTTTGACTATATTTTAAAAAGATTTAAGAAAATTGTAATCAGAATATTGGTCTTGCTATTTTTCCTAATATTTTTATTTATGACCTTCCTCTACCTAAACTACAGGCTTAACAATAAATACCCAAATCCTAACGATGTTTTTTCTTATGTAGAAACTAATAAAACTAGGACCTACCTTAATGATACAAATAAGGAATTCCTTAAAGAAAATGATATTTGGGCTATAAGAATAAATAAGGATGGGAAGGTCATAGAATCTATTTCTAAGCCAAAGGAAGTCAAGGATAAATTTGAAATCACTGATGTGGCAGGCTTTACAAGATATTATCTAGCTGATTATCCCGTATTTACCTACATCCTAGACGATGGGCTGATAATTTTTGCCTATCCTAAAAATTCCTTAGACAAGTTTCCCTTTAATTATTACAATTATAAGAACCTAATATTTAATGTAAAACTCTTTATAGGATTTGTAATTTTGTTTTTAGCCCTTGTCTATATTTTTTATATGATTGATATCAAAAATATCTTAAAAAATACCCTCCCCTTTCAAAAGGCTCTTGATAGGCTCTACGAAGATGATTTTGAAAGGCTAGATGAATATGGAGACTTGAAAGATCTTGCTGTTTCTGTAAACAAGGCTAATGAAAAGTTCAACAATCTAAAAATTGCTCAAGGCAAGTGGATTAGGGGTCTTAGCCACGATGTAAGAACTCCTCTTGCTAAGATTTCCTGGGAAGTTAGCAAAAACAATAAAAATGACCTCGATATCCAAAATATCCAAGACCAAGTCCTAAAAATTTCAAATATCCTAGAAGGCCTAAACCTTACCATATCCCTTTCAAATATTGACAAAAAAGACTTTAAGTCTAAAAATCCTGTCAAAATTATTAGAAAAGTAATTGTCGATAAGCTAAATGAGAATCCTGATAGGGAAATTATTTTTGAAAATAAGCTAGAAGTGAGCGATTTAAAAATAAGAATGGATGAGAATTTATTTTATAGGATGCTTGAAAATATCCTAAAAAACTCCCTTACTTATACAGAAGGGGAGATTCTTGTCAGGCTCACAAATCCTGACCATAGGCTCATAATTACAATAAGTGATGAGGGAAGTGGGATTTCCTATGACCTTATTAGGAGAATTAATGAGGAAGATTTGACCAATATAACCAAACATGGTTTGGGGATTTTTATTTCAAAACAAATCGCCGAATTGCATGACGGTGCTTTTCTTATTGAAAATAAAAAGCCTGGCCTTGAGATATCTTTTATCTTTTACCATATAGAATAAATAAAAAAGCTGGCCCTAAAATAGTTTTGGGGTCAGCTTTTTTATTTTAGAACAAGCCATCAAATAGGCTCATTTGATTTTCTTCTTGGATACCATCTATGATTCCCAAGTCTTTTAGGCTTTTGATGGCGTTTTTATTTAGGCAAGTTCTAGACCTTAGATCTTCTATTGATATAAAATTGCCCTTTTCACGCTCTTCTACTATGTCCTTTGCCATGGCTTCACTTACATCATCCACTGCCGCAAGTGGTGGGAGAATTGCCCCATCTTCAATCAAGAACTTCCTAGAATCTGACTTGTAGATGTCAGCCTTTTTAATTTTTATCTCCCTAGCATGCATCTCTTCAGCTACTTCTAAGACTGTCTTTATGGCATTGTCCCTTTGGGTAAGGTCAAACCTATCCTTGTAGGAATCAAGAGCTAACCTTACAGCATCAAAGCCAGATAGGATTGTCGAATAGGAGAAGTCATTTAGCTTGGAATTAAAATATGAAGCATAAAAGGCTTCTGGGTAATAAACCTTGTAGTAGGCTATCCTATAAGACATCAGACAATAGGCAACGGCGTGGGCCTTTGGGAAAAGATATTTTATCTTTAGGCAAGATTCCACATACCAATCCTTGACCCCATTTTCCTTCATATAGGCAATAGTCTCATCATCGAGGCCCTTTCCCTTACGGACCCTTTCCATGATTTGGAAGGATTTTTTCTTATCAAGGCCTTCAGTGATTAAGGCATTCATGATATCATCCCTAGTTGAAATTATTTCGTCAAAGGATGCGGTATTTGATTTTACAAGGTCTTGGGCATTGTTAAGCCACACGTCTGTTCCGTGGGAGAGACCAGAAATCCTAGCCATCTCTGAAAATTTCTTAGGATAGGTATCCTTTAACATGCCCCTTACAAAGTTTGTTCCAAACTCAGGTATGCCAAGGGTTCCTATGTCATTATTTGAAAAATCGTGCTTAATCTTAAGGGGTTCTGTAGATGAAAATATCTTCATTACATTACTATCATCCATCTTTATATTTAAAGGATCTGTATCTGTTAAATCCTGGAGGGCCCTTATAATTGAAGGCACATCGTGGCCAAGAAGGTCAAGCTTAAGGAGGGTTTCTTCCATTACTGAATATGGGAAGTGAGTCGTCCTTATATCTCCCCTCGGATCGTCTGCTGGATACTGGATTGGGGTTATGTCAAAAACATCAATATCATTTGGCACAACTATAAGGCCGCCAGGATGCTGGCCAGTTGACCTTTTGACATCCTTTAGCCCCCTCTGAAAGCTTCTAATCTGAGCATTAGTTAGATTTAGATTATTTTCTTCCATGTATTTTTTGATATATCCAAAGGCTGTATTGTCCTGGATTTTCCCAATTGTTCCTGCCCTAAATACATGGCCCCTACCAAAGAGCTCTTCGGTATATTTGTGGATTGTAGGTTGGTATTCGCCTGCGAAGTTTAAGTCTATATCTGGTTCCTTATCTCCTTCAAAGCCCAAAAATACCTCAAAAGGTATGTTGTGACCATCTTTTTTCATCTCTGTCCCGCATTCTGGACAAGCTTTATCTGGGTAATCTATACCAGAACCCAAGAGGTCTTCTGGGAAAAATTCTGAATGCTTGCACTTCGGACACACATAGTGAGGGCAAAGCGGATTTACCTCTGTAATATCAGCCATAGTCGCTGCAAAAGATGAACCAACCGATCCCCTAGAACCTACAAGATAGCCATCATTGTTAGATTTTTTAACTAGCTTTTGGGCAATGATATAAAGAACCGCGTAGCCATTTGAAATAATAGAATTAAGCTCTTTTTCAAGCCTTGCCTCGACAATTTCTGGTAGCTTGTCTCCATAGATTGAGTGGGCCTTTTTAAAGCAGGTTTCCCTAAGCATTTCCTCAGACCCTTCGATTTTTGGAGGGAAGGTGCCAGGTGGAATCGGCCTTAAATCTTCAATCTGATCTGCAATTTTTTTAGGATTTGCTATGACAAGGTCATAAGAAATTTTATCACCCAAATAAGCAAATTCCCTAAGCATCTCATCTGTAGTCCTTAGGTAATATAGAGGACGATTTTCCTTATAGAAGAAGAAGGACCCCTTCTTTAGGATATTTCTAAGCTTATAGTCCCTAGGATTTAGATATCTTACCCCACCAGTTGCTGCTACAAGCTTTTTATCACGATCTCCATAGGCAATTATCCTTTCATTTATGGACCTTACCTGGTCTTTGGTATCTATTTTCCCACTTTCTATCATGTCTTCATAGATAGATAGGGGTTCAACCTGGTAGAAATCAAAGAGCCCTAGATATTTTTCTATATCCCTGTCAGACCTTTGATTTATTAGATAATCGACAAGGATTCCTTCAGATCCACCAGAGCCTAAAATTAGGCCCTCCCTATATTTTAGAATCGTAGATAAAGGAGTCCTCGCTTCACCATTTGCTATATGGTTCATCCTTGATTCTGAAATTAGTTGGTAGAGATTTTTAAGACCTATCTTATCCTTGGCATAGGCTAAGACTGAATAGGTTTTGTGCTTGGCCTTTGGATAATTAGTCGTTAGAGAATTGATATTTAGAAGGCTTATGCCTTCTTCATTAGTAATCATCTCAAACATCTTGATAAAAATTTGGGCTGTAGCCCTAGCATCATCGCTTGCCCTGTGGTGGTTAAAAGCTGGGATTTCAAGCTTTCTAGCTATTTTATCTAGGGAGAACTTGCCCATATCATCAAAAAGTGCCCTAGCCATTGGCAAGGTGTCTAGGTAGACTGGGTCAAATTTAAGTCCTAATCTTTGGGCATTGACCCTAATAAATCCAACATCAAAGTCAGTATTTTGACCAACTAGGATAGCATCTCCACAAAATTCTAAAAATCCTGGCAAGACCTCATCTATCTTTGGCTTATCGGCAAGCATGGCATCTGTTATGCCTGTTATCTCTATAATTTTTTCAGGTAACATCCTTTCAGGGTTTATTAGCTGGTTGTAAGTCTCGGTTATTTCTCCATTTTCAACCCTAACTGCACCAATCTCTGTAATGGCATCCCTATATCTTAAAAGTCCTGTTGTCTCGATATCAAAGACTACGAAGGATCCTTCTTCAAGCTTTTTAAAATCTGATGGATCCTTTTCTGATAAATTCGTAAGAATCCTAAGGTCATCTTCTACCATCAAAAGTTCTGCACCTGGCAAAACCTTGATACCTTTTGACTTGTACTTGTCATAGATATTTGGTAGGACTTGGAGGTTCTCCGTATCGGTTATACCAATTGTATCCCAACCCCAGTCTGTAAGAGTGCCTAAAAGGTCTCCATCATCCACAAAACCATCGAGGTTGGTATATTTGGTGTGAAGCTGGAGCTCAAAACGCTTGTCAGCTGCTAGGTCAACTTTCTTACCAATTAGAGCCTCCCTCACAGAATTGATTGTAAAGACATCTTCCTTGGCAAAGTCATCAAAGTTAAGAGTTCCTTCAACCTGGACTGCCATCCCATCTTTTAGGCCTTCAAGCTTATAATTGTTATTTTTATTGGCAAAAATCTTACAAGATATGGCATCGGTCTTATCTTCAAGGTCAAAGGTATAGATAAAATATCCATTTTTAGTCTCAAAGCAAGATAGTCCAAAAATCCTACCTAGGAGGCCATTTGCCATGCCCTTTTTATCATAAAGATCTTCTATATTTATAGGCTCTAGCCTTTGCTTTTTACCAAAATTTAGGCCATCCTCAGCTGGCTTTTGCTTTTGGATTTTTTCCTTGGCTGAGTTTTGGATAGAAATTGCATTGGCAATTTGCCTTTGGAGCTTGGCCTCCTTGGCTTTTTTTAGGTCTTTTGCCGAGTCTTGTTCATTAGGATTTTCTTCCTTTTGAGGAATTTCTCCCGTTGCTGTTTTTTCTTCTTGAGAAGAAGTTCCTTCCTTATTTGAATTTAAAGGCTCATCTTCTACTTTTTCAGGCTTTTGGCCAATATTTTGAAAATTATCACTTGGCATATCTTCCTTACTAGGCTTTAAGTCTTCATAAGGAGGTATATCCATATAGTCAATTTCTTCTTCAAAATCATCCACAAACGAATCGTAATTATTACCTAAATTTTCAGGAACTTCTTCATTTATATTTTCTAATTCATGAGGCTCTTCTATCTCTATTTTTTTATAGCTTATAGAAAGGTCCATGTCAGAAAAATATTCTCTTAGGTCTTCCTCCTTGTTGCTTAAAAGTGGGTCTTCGCTTTCTATCAAAAGGTGGAGCCTATTTTCTTTTTTGTAATAGGTAGCTTCAATTATATAAAAAATTTCTTTTTCAATTTTTATTAAAGAGCCCAGATCAATTCTCATCTTGCTTTTCTTTCAAAACTTCTATTAGGGTATCTACTATTTCTTCTTCCTTTACTTTCTTGATAGTCTTTCCATCTTTAAACAAGAATCCCATGCCATTTGCTGCAGAAATCCCATAGTCAGCTTCCTTTGATTCTCCAGGCCCATTTACTGGACAACCCATGATTGCAACCTTAGTATTTACCTTAAGGCCCTTTGATTTTTCTTCAACTTCTGCAACAATATTTGGAAGGTCTACGGTAGTTCTTGAGCAAGTTGGACAAGATACTATATCAAGCCCATCTCGTCTTAGGCCAAGGGCCTTTAGAATTGCCTTGCCAGCCTTAACTTCTTCAACAATATCACCTGTGATTGAAACCCTAAGCGTATCGCCAATTCCATCTTTTAATAAAGAACCTATACCAATTGATGATTTGACAAGGGCTTGATAGAGAGGTCCTGCCTCTGTTACTCCTAGGTGAAGTGGGTAGTCAACCTTTGAAGATAAGAGCCTATAGGCATCTATCATGGTATTTACATCAGATGATTTTACAGATATTTTTATATCGTGAAAATCCATGTCTTCAAGGATTTTAACCTCTTCAAGGGCACTTGCCACAAGGGAATCCTTATTAACTCCCCCAAAGCGATCGACAATTTCTCTTGAAACAGAACCTGAGTTTACCCCAATCCTTATTGGAATTGAGCGTTTCTTGCATTCTTCAACTAAAAGAGCTACCTTATCCTTGCCGCCAATATTGCCTGGATTGTATCTTAAGCAATCACAGCCATTTTCTACAGCTGCTAGGGCAAGCTTGTAATCAAATTGTATATCTGCTACAAAAGGAATATTTGTAGCTTCCTTAATTTTTCTGATGGCCTTAGCATCTTCTATGGTATTGATGGCTGAGCGAGATATATCGCAGCCTTCAGCCTCAAGGGCCCTTATTTGCTTTACTACCGCATCCACATCTGATGTTTTTGCTGTTGTCATTGATTGGATAGAAATAGGAGAGTCGCCTCCAATAGCAACATCTCCTACAAAAATTTTCCTAGTTTGTCTTCTCATTTTGCCTTCCTTTTAAAATAAATTAATTATATCTTTTATGCTTACCAAAATTATAAGTCCCATTAGGAGGATAAATCCAACTATGGTGATTCTTTCTTCGATTTTTTTGTTTATTTTCTTGCCTGTCAATATCTCTATCCCACTTGTCAAAAGCTTTGACCCGTCAAGGGCTGGTATTGGAAGTAGGTTAAAAACTGCTAGGTTAACAGAAATATAACCTAAAAAGTATAAGAGATTGGCAAGGCCGTTATTGGCTTGGTTGCCCATTTCCTTTAGGACTCCAATTGGACCTGATAGGGCTCCTAGGGCAATTTTTCCTGTAAATAGTCTACCAAGAACTGTAAAAATCATCTTGATATTTTTCCAAGTTTCACTAAAACCAAGGCCAATAGCTTCAAAAAATCCTGGCCTCTTTCTTGCTGGCATTATACCAATATAGGCAGAATCATCTTTTACTTCTACCTTCAAATCTACAGCTGTGATGGTATCTGAACTTTCTCTATAATACTGAACTGTGATAGGCTTATCATAATCCTTATCCTTATAAAAATCAGCAATTCCTGCAGAAATATCAGTGAAATCTTTGATATCCTTATCTCCAACTTTTCTTATCTCATCTCCTACTTGCATGCCAGCTTCTTTAGCTGGTGAATTTTCTGTAAAATCCCCTATTGAAGTAGTAATTATCCCTGCCATAAGGCCCACAGTCATAAAGACTAGGACAGCTATAATAAGATTAGCTACAGGGCCTGCCAAGATTGTTAGAAATCTCTTAGAAGCCGGTGCCCTATCAAAAGATCTAGGGTCTGGCGATTCTTCATCCTCACCTTCCATGGCACAGTAGCCACCAATTGGGATTAGCCTTAAAGAATAAAGGGTCTCTCCCTTTTCTTTAGAAAAAATAAGGGGCCCCATGCCCACTGCAAACTCATTTACCTTGATTCCAGAAAGTTTGGCCACAAGGAAGTGACCAAACTCGTGAAATACAATTAGTAGCAAAAATAGTACTACCGCTATTAATATTCTCATCAATTCTCCTTAAATCCTAGAAAAAAGATAAAGGACAGGTGCAATAAACATGATAGAATCAAACCTATCAAGGATGCCACCATGGCCTGGTATTAGGTTACCAAAATCTTTAATTCCAGTTTGTCTTTTAATATAAGATGCAATCAAGTCACCAATTTGTGACATAATCGCAGCAATAATTGTAAAAATAACTATCTCTCTAACATAAGTGTCAAGGCCAAATTCATGGCAATAGACAATATTTAAAATCGTAGCTCCAGCAATTCCACCAATTGACCCCTCAATGGTCTTATTCGGGCTAATGTGAGCCATCCATTCCATCTTGTGCCTGCCAAAAAGGCTGCCAACAAGATAGGCAAAGGTATCAGATCCCCAGGCTGTAATATAAAGCATCCACACATAGGACACATTTTTTATCCTTAGGATATGGGAGATCAAAAATGATACATAAAGCATAACAAAGGCTGCAGCAAAGCCATCATAAAGGCTGTAGTGACCAGTTAGGATGATGTACATAAATAAATACAAAACCGAAACCACAAGGGAAGCTATATAAATATCAGAATTATTTATAAAGGCCGCAAGCATGATTATCCCATTAGTAAAATAAAGGCACTTCATTGGTAGGTGGAGTTTAATCTTACTAAGGGCCTTATCCATCTCATGGAGGGCTATATAAGAAAAAGCTGCCACTCCAAGAGCAAGTGGAATCCTGCCCAAGTAAGTTATTAAAATCAAAAGTGTTAATATTACAGCACCACCAAAGGCCCTGTTTAAAAACTTAATCATAGGCCACCATATCTTCTATCTCTTCTAGTAAAATCAAGGATTGCATCCTTTAAATCATCCTCAGTAAAATCTGGCCACAAAACATCTGTAAAATAAAGCTCTGTGTAAGCCATCTGATAGATTAGAAAATTAGACAACCTAAGCTCACCGCCAGGTCTAATCAAAAGGTCTGGGTCAGATTGACCTGATGTATATAAATTATCAGAAATCATCTCTTCTGTAATATCATCAGGACCATATCCCTTGGCCATAATTTCTCTAAAGGCATGGACAAGCTCATCCCTACCCCCATAATTAAGGGCAATATTTATAAGCAGAGACTTGTTATCCTTGGTTTTATCCAAGGCATAAAGGCAAGCTTCTCTTGTTTTTTCTGGAAGCTTAGAAATATCTCCCAAGAAATTAAGCTTACAATCTTCTGCAATAAGTTCATCAAGTTTGGATCTTACAAATTTAATAAGCAAATCCATCAAAAATCCGACCTCACTAGCGGGTCTTTTCCAATTTTCTGTAGAAAATGCATAAAGAGTCAAAGTCTTAATGCCAAACTTCTTGGCAGACCTTGCAATCCTAATCACATTTTCCGCACCTTCCTTATGGCCGAAGGTCCTAGGCCTATTTTGTTTCTTAGCCCATCTTCCATTGCCATCAAGAATGATAGCAAGATGGGATGGTATTTTTAATTCAGTCATAAGTCCTCTCTTAAATTCCTTAAGTCATTATACTCAAAGACTGGCTAATTTTCTATAAAAAATAAGGGCAGCCTTATATAAAAGCTGCCAACTTATTATAAAATTTTCCTTGCCAATTTCCTTCCTATTAAATAGATTAAAACTCCCAACAAAATAAGGTAAATCGATCCTATATAGCTATCAAAATGATTTATACCATATTTTACACTTAGGCTGCCATCAACAATTTCTTCAGCTAAGAAATAAGTGAGGGGATTTAAATATGAATAGGACCTAAACAAGTATAAAATTAAAAACATCATTAAGATTATTAAGGCAAGGTATAAATAGGTCTTAAACATATCTTTAACAATAAGGCTTAGCAATTGAACAATGCTTAGCAAAAACATTAGAAAAGATAGGCTTAAAATCATCGTATCTAATAGATATCTGCCAAGAGAGATATAGGTAAAATCCTTTGAATAGTCTGTAGCAAGATTCGGATCAGCTACCCTTCCTAAATATTTTAAAATAGGAAAATTTAAAGTATGCCTAGGGTCATTGAAAATTCCCAAAATTACAATCACAAGGCTTGTCACTAGTAAAAATTTAAGGCAAAAAGTAAGACTTGCTAGGAATTTTTTATCATAGACTTTTCTTAAATCAAGAGGCTGAGTCCTTAACAAATCATAGGAATTTTCATTAATAAATTCATATTTATAAGCTCCTCCATAGATAAATACGCATATCGTTATAAGAACGATAAGAAGTTTATATTCATTTATAAGCTTTAAAAACAGTATAAAAGAAGAAGTATCCTTAGGTATCTGAGCCTTTATAGCAGCATCCAAAACCCTTTCATCTTTTAACTTATCATAATAAGTAAGGCTTCTATCAAAAATTAAATTCATAGGCTTGATATCTCTACTTATTAGCTCTTTTCTGAAACTATGGCTGGCTTGTTTTGAAAACTCAGATATCTTTCCATTTATCAAATTTCCCTCAGAAACCTTAAAGTGCTCATCGGCAAGATTTGGGTTTAATTCATCACCAAGACTTTCAGCAAACAAACTAGCTTTTGACAAAATTTTATAAAAATTCTCCGAATCAGATGCTTCCTTTAGCCTGTCCAGGTCATTAAGCTTATCCATATAAGCCTGAGTCTTGGAAGCTAAGTTGGGATCCTCACCTTTATCACTTGTATTAGAGTTTTCAATAAAATTTGCCCCATCTCTTATCATGGCAATCTTCATAAAGGTATTTTTATAAGCATAAAAATCTTTGCTTGTCATTTTTGACCTTAGATTTATAGAGAAAATTAGTAATATAAGTGCGATAAGAGTGAAGCTTAGGCCTGTATTTTTGCTAAAAGATTTTATTTTAAGTTTTTCAAAAGAAAGTAAATCCTTAACCTCTATTCTTTCTTTTTTAATTTTGTTTCTACAAATCTTTCCCTTAGTAAATTTTATAAAACAATAAGCAATTATCAAAAATAATATCCCAAAAAGTAGATAAATACCTATAAGACTTAATTTAAAACTTGGGCTTTGGTAAGAAAAATCTACCCTTCCTTTTATATTCCCCATTAATTTTTTGTTGCCGAGAATAAAATCATAATAGGAAAAATAAAATGGATTATAGATAATCTGTAATTTTTCATAAAATCCAGTCAAAGCACCCAAAACTCCACTTATAAATACCACTGTTTCTAAGAAAATATTGGTGTTTTTAAAAATTAGTCCTAGACTTATAAAGGCACTGCTAAAGAAAAACACTCTTGCCATAAAGATAAGAAAAGTTTTCCATAGAAATCCAGCAAAAACAACCTGGTTTTGATTTTCTCCAAAACTTCCTATTGGTAAAGTAAAAATCCAATCATAATCTCCATTGATTTTACCTATTAAAAGTGATGTTAGTACAATTGTAAGAAAATATATAAAAGCTAGAAAAAGTCCTAGACTAAGCTTATCAATTAAAATCCAAATCCTTTTCCTGATAGAAGTTAATTTTAAAAAGGCCTGACCATTTTCATAATCCCTACTAAGGCTTGCTCCTACAAATAGGCTTATTAATAGGACAGGAACTAAGCCGAAATATATTTTGATATTAGAATAAAAAATATTTTGACTTGACTTTCTTATATTTTTTATAAAAGATTCTGGGCTTAATTCTCTACTTTCAATATTTATATAAAACTCCCTTAAGAATATTAATTTTTGCTCATTTAGAGGGCTTGTCTTAAGCTTATACTTATCAATAAAATTTAAGATATCCTCGAAAAATGATGCTCTCATAATAGGAGGATTTTCTCCTAGGTATTCATCACTTGAAAGAACCATTTCATCATAATCAATTTGCCCAACAATCTTTTGGTAATCTTTATTAAAATCATCTGTCACTTCTTCCCAAACCATTGTAGGTGGATAAGTATCAGAAAGTTTAAAGCTAAGATCATTATCCTTTTCTAAAACCCTATCAAGTACATTCACATCTTCCAAACCATCAATTAAAGAATAATCAATATCTGCTTTTTTGATAAAAGAGATAAATAGGGCAAAGATAAGACTAGCAAGGATAAAAATAAGAAAAATTTTATTTTTTATAATCTTTTTTAATTCAAATTTCATAAGCTACTCCAATATTATTTACAAATTCAATTTTCTAAGCTTATATTCTTTAGTATAAATATTTGAAAATATTAATAAAAACAATATATTAATTTAAATATACTTTAGGCAAACGTTTTGTAAAGGAGAGCTAATGATCCTATCTATTAAAAATTTAGAAAAATCTTATGGCAAATACAAAGTTTTGAAAGATATTTCTTTTGATTTAGAAAAGCCTACAATCCTAGGCCTAGTAGGTCCAAATGGAGCAGGTAAGTCTACCCTAATAAATTGTATAGGAAACCTTATACCATATAGAGGGGAGATAAATATTTTTGGGTTTTCCAATAAAAATCCTGATGTTTTTCAAAAAATGTCAATCCTTAAAGATAATACGATACTCTATCCCTATCTGACTGGCCTTGACCATCTGAAATTTATTAAAGAAAGCCATAATCTTGATGAAAATAGAATTTCCTATGTGATTGATTTTTTAGATATTGGCTCTTATATGGACAAGAAAGTTGCCTCCTATTCTCTAGGTATGAAACAACACCTCCTCCTTGCCATGGCTATAATGCCAGATGCTGACCTTATAATAATGGATGAACCCCTTAATGGCCTAGACCCAACAAGCATCCTAAAAACAAGACATATTATTACAGACCTTCATAAAAATGCTAAGACCCTAATAATATCATCCCACTCTCTACTAGAAATAGATCAAGTCACAAATGATATCCTCTTTATAAAAGATGGAAGACTTATTTATGAAAATATTAATGATTTTAAGATATTAAAAGTATTGTTAGGATTTAAAAACCATGAAAATCTTACAGTCTTTAAAAACATCTTGGAAAGCAATGAAAAATTCAAATTTGAGGAAAATCCTGATAGAAGCATTCTTGAAATAAATATGAATGAAGATAATTATATAGAATTTATGAATATACTTACAAGGTCAAATCTTGAAATCAGCAAATTTCAAACCAATAAACTAGGTGCTGAGGATAGGTATAAGGAAATTTTTCAAATAAAGTAAAAAAAGCCCACAGACTATTTTAATGTTTGTGGGCTAATTTTTTTGAGCTTCTATTTCTATCACTTTTTTGACGCACCCATCATTAGAAGGAATTTCTGATTGATCTTTTTTGGAAATCTCTATATCTGGGATTGTATAGGTTGATTCTTCCATTGACTTTGTTTCCCTAAGTCCAAGTTCATGGGAAAATCTTAGGATGTATTTAGTGTTTGGGAGTTTTACCATGGCTGGTGTTGTCCCTATACCATCTCCTCCTGTCTTTTCCCCTATAATTGTTCCTAGCTTATTATCCCTAAAAAAGTGAGCTGCTATTTGGCCTGATGAATAAACATCTTCATCTATCAAAAGATAGAGATTGCCATTAAATTTATATTCATCTCCAAATTCGCCAGCATTTTCAAGACCAGGATTAAAGATTATGTAGGTGTAATTTTTTCTGATATTATCCATCATCTCCTTATCTTTCTTAAGAAAAGGAATATTATCTTCCAAATATTTAAAATCTGACTCCTTAATTTTCTTTATGGAATCCTTTAATTCCGGATATTGGGGATCATACTTAAAGACCTCATCTGACCTGAATAGAATATATTCATGACTATCTTTAAATTTTCTTTTACCCAAAATCATCGGATACAAATAAGTATCTGTATAAGCAGAATTGCCCCCACCATTGCCTCTAAGATCAATAATTAAAGCCTTTTTATTTTTTGATTTTTTTAGGTAAGTTTTTAAAAGATCCAAGTCTTCCTCAAAATCTGCTGTACCTGGGTCAATCATTGCCCTGATTTTTAAGTAGGCTATATCTTTATTTATATCTTGAGTTATTAAATTTTTTGTAGCAGCCCTAGCTTGTCTAAAAATTTTATCAATTAAACTAGAAATTTTTGCCCCAAACAAATAATTTATCAGATCAACATTTACCTCTCCCTTTTCCTCCTTATTGGAAAGTACAAAGGTACCCTTCATGTCGTAAACTTCCTCAATATCTAAAAGATTAGTATGGTCATCATCCAAGTCTCTCAAAATCTTATTCATCTTATCGAAAAATTCTTTGTCGGTCCTTAGATTTTTTAACTCTTTCTTGTACTCATCTCGATTTTCCAAAAAATCATAGGTTCCATTCCTATAAAAAAGGGCATAGTAGTTTTCTAGGGTGTCAAAAGCATAGTCAAAGTCATTTTCAAAGGGGCTTTGGGTTTTGGAGTAATATTTAGGGTCAATTTCATAATCAAAATGCTCTTTCCTATCTCTTAAAATAAATGATAGAGAAAGACCAATTATAAGAGCAATTGCAAACGGTAATATTTTTTTATATTTTTTCATAATTTACCCTCAATAATCTAGGACCTTTAATACTTCTTCAAAAGAAGTTTCACCCTCCATTATTTGGATTAGGCCATTTGTTAGCATTGGTCTGAACTTTTCTTTTTTTAGCTTATCCTTTAATTCCTTTGATTCTAGGCCGTAATTTTTGAGGATGTCTTTAAATTCGTCATCTATAAGGATTACTTCTTCTACCGCCTGGCGTTCAAGGTAGCCTTTTTTGCATTTGGAACAGCCTACAGGCCTGTAGATTTTTTTATTCCTATCCACCCTTAGGTATTTGCTTACTAGTTCGTATTCGAAGTCTGTCATGGTGTCGGATTTTTTGCAGGTACATAATTTTCTGACTAGCCTTTGGCTGGCTAGGGCATTTATGGCTGATCTTATAAGAAATTCTTCTACTCCTAGGTCTTTTAGCCTTACTAAGGCTGATAGAGCATCGGTCGTGTGAGTTGTGCTTGCTACCAAGTGGCCAGTTATGGCTGCCCTAATGGCTATGGCTGCTGTTTCCCTATCTCTTATCTCGCCAATCATTATTATGTCTGGGTCTTGGCGGAGGATAGCCCTTAGGATTTTGGGATAGGTTAGGCCAATTTTTTCGTTTACTGATATTTGATTTATATTTTCTATCTTGTATTCAACTGGGTCTTCGATTGAAACTATGTTGACCTCTTCAGTATTTAGGCTTTCTAAAAGGCCGTAGAGGGATGTGGACTTGCCTGAACCTGTGGGTCCACTTATTAGGACCATGCCGCTTTTTTTGCTGATTGCCTTTTGCAATTTTTCCTTGGAATTATCAGAGAAGCCCAGTAGCCTTGCCCTATTTTTAAATCTTTCTAAGGATAGGATTCTTAAAACCAGCTTTTCACCATTGACTGTGGCAAGGGTTGATATCCTAAAGTCAATATTTTCAAAATTATCTAACTTTAGAGCCCCATCCTGAGGGAGGCGTTTTTCCGAAATATCCATCTTGGCTTCAACTTTTATTTTCGATATAAGCATCTCGGCATTTGTTTTATTAATCCTCATTATATCAAACAAAATTCCATCTATCCTTAATCTAATCTTGCCATAAGTTTCTTCTTGTTGGATATGGATATCAGATGCATTTTCCCTTATAGCATGGCTTAATAAATCGTTGATAAAGCCATCTATATCAGTTGTAATCTTTCTTTGGTCAAGCATTATACGCTCCAATATTTATCATCCAAGGATCTATATCTAATGGCTTCTAAGAGGTGCTTTTGGGTGATTTCTGGGCTTGCTTCAAGGTCTGCTATAGTCCTTGCCATCTTAAGAATTTTGTTATAGCTTCTTACCGAAAAATTATATTTGTTAAAGGCTACTTGACCGATTTTTTCAACGTCTGGACTTAGTTTGATATATTTTTTCATCTGTCTGGTTGAAAGTAGGGCGTTGGTCTTTATTTTTTCGTCCTTGTATCGAGCACTTTGTATTTTCCTTGCCCTTACCACCTCGCTTTTTAACTCAGCTGATGTTTTAGACTTAGTATCTCCCCTTAAATCATCGTATTTGACATGTTTTATCTCTATATGGATGTCAATCCTATCTAGGATTGGGGAAGAAATTTTATTTAAATATCTTCTAATCTCATTGATGGAGCAAGTGCATTCCTTAAGAGGGTTACCATAATTGCCACATGGGCATGGGTTCATGGCTGCAATTAGGATAAAATCCGAAGGATATTTGACACTTGCCTGGGCACGGGCTACGTTTATTTCCTTGTTTTCTAGGGGTTCTCTTAGGGCTTCTATAACATTTTTCTGGTATTCTGGAAATTCATCTAAAAACAATACACCTCTATGGGCTAGGGTTATCTCACCAGGCTTTGGCACCGAATGTCCGCCACCTATAAGGGCTACCTGGCTTGATGAGTGATGGGGTGCCCTAAAAGGTCTTTCATTTACAAGATGACCGCTATCAAGAAGTCCCATTATAGAATAAATTTTTGTAACCTCTACCCTTTCTTCAAAACTCATATCTGGAAGAATGGTAGGCAAATGCTTGGCTGAAAAGGTCTTTCCTGATCCTGGTGCCCCTATCATGAGTAGATTATGGCCGCCTGCAGCTGCTATTTGGAGGGCACGTTTGAGATTTTCCTGGCCCTTAAGATCCTTAAAATCATAGTCATAGGATACCTTATCTTCAAGCAGGGCTGGATTTATCTTATAGGGACTTTTGCTAATATCTCCATTTAGAAAGCCGACAATCTCTTCTAACTTCATAAAAGGATAGACTTCTATGTCAGATATAATGGCACACTCATCCCTATTTTCGTAAGGAATTATAAATTTATTAAAGCCCTTTTCTCTCATAGAAATAACCATGGCAAGAGCTCCCCTAATTGGCATAATTCTCCCATCTAGAGAAAGTTCTCCAAGAAAGATAAAGTCGTCATTTATCCTTTCAATGATGCCCATAGAGCTTAGGAGGGAAATGGCAATAGGCAAATCTAGTTGTGTGCCTTCCTTTTTTAAGTCAGCTGGTGATAAATTTATGGTAATCCTTCCAGCTGGAAATTTGTAGCCGGAATTTATTAGGGCAACCCTGACCCTATCCTTGGCTTCATTTATCGATGAATCTGGCAGGCCGACTATATTAAATTTTGGCAAGCCGCTTGTTATATCGCTTTCAACTTCCACCAACCTTCCTTCAAGGCCAATTAGTGAAGTTGTATTAGTTTTTGAATACATATTAACCCCCTGTCTTATATAATTATATCATAAAGTTTATTACTTTTGACCAAATAAAAAAGCTGAGCTTTCACTCAACTTTTATCTTATCTTCATCAAGGCCTAAAATATTTAGATACTTCATAAATTCTTCTGGTGGTGCTTGGTTAAATTCTAATTTTTCTCCATTTTTATCTTCAAAGGCTAGGTAGGTGCAGTGAAGAAGTGGGTGGTCTAGGTTAAATTTGTGCTTGAAATTGCCATAGACTGGATCTCCTAGGAGGGGATGGTTGATATCTGTCATGTGGACCCTTATTTGATGGGTCCTGCCTGTTATTATATGAACCCTAACTAGGGAAAATCCCTCGACCTCAGATAGGACCTCATATTCAGATATGGCCTTTCTCCCTGAATTTAAAACAGCCATCTTTCTTCTATTGTGAGGGTCTCTGCCCATAAAATTTTCTATCCTGGCTGATTTTTCCCTAAAATTCCCAAAGACTATTGCCAAATATTCCTTTCTGACCTTCCTTGTCTCGAAAAGATTTTTAAGGTAGCGGTAGGAGTCATTATTTTTGGCAATTACCATTAGACCAGTCGTATCCTTATCAAGTCTATGGACAATACCTGGCCTATCTTCGCCACCAATGTGGGAGAGGTTTTCATAGCCATACTTAAAAAGTAAGGCATTTACAAGGGTGCCAGTCACAATTGATCCTGCCGGATGGACTATGAGATTTTTTTGCTTGTTAATGACTGCTAAGTCATCATTTTCATAGACCACATCTAGGGGGATGTCTTCTGCTATTAATTCAGGTACTTCAAATAGGCTATCGTCGATAAAGATTTCATCGCCCTCTTTTAGCTTGAAAGATGGTTTTATTTGATTTTCATTTACTATTATAAGCTTATCCTTGATAAAGTCTTTTATCTTCTCCCTTGGTATTTCATCAAGTTCGTCGGATATATACTTATCTACTCTTATCGTATCATCTGCAATTAATATCATGTTTATTTCTTTTCTATAGGATTTTTTTGGCTTTTTCTACCATTTCTTCTGAGTTTTTGATATTAGCCAATAGCTTTGACCTAATATCAAGACTTGCCCTTGGAGATTTTTCTAGAAGAGTCTTTGCAGCTTCTAGGCTCCTGTTGTTGTTATAAAAGGCTAGGGCAAGGCTGGTATTTATTTGTCTAATATCTTCCTTGTCTGTATAGATAAGTCTAATTAGGTTAAGGGTCCTATCATCCTTACTTTCTATTTTATTTTTTGTAAGCTTGGCGAGGCTATCACTTGCTCTTATTACTAAATATTCTGATTTCTTGTTTGATCTTTCTAAATTTTCTCTAATATTATCAACAGAATTTGTCTTTAATAAAAGGCTTGCTGCATCATAACTTATCTGATTTTTATAAATTGCATAGGCAAGTTTCTTCTCTGTCGTATCCATCCTAGAAATCTCTGCTCTTTCTTTTTGCTCCTTAAGAAGAGTCATATCCTTATCATAATTAACGAAGGCTTCCGTTATTTCTAAACCTAAGTTATTTATGAGCTTTATTTGCATATCACGACCAAGATTTGCCCTATCTTCTGTCAACAGGCTTATGATAAAGCTAGACTTTCCAGTATTTATAAGGGCTAAGTCATTTTCAATATTTTTTAGCTCGCCTGTTTTGTTTAGGCAATATAAGCTTGGATTTATATCTTTTAAAAGCTTGACTCTTTTTGATGATGAATCTTCCATTGATTTTATCATATCTTTAGATATTTCATCATTTGACTTATATATTTCAATGAGTCCCTTACTTAGGTCCTTAGAATTTGTTATATTTTCATCTCCTTGGCCAAGCATTAACCTATTAAGCCTAGTTTTATCTGACAAAGTATATTTAAAAATCGTTCTATTTATCCTGTCAAAACCTAATTTTTCTATGAGGCGGTTTGTTGCATCATTATCAGAATTTCTTAAGGCTAGGTCAAGGTCTTCTTTTATACCGTCAGAATACGAAAAATCTCCATCATATATGGCATCTCTCATGGTAAGACCTATGAAAATTTTTATAGTCGATGCTGATGGAAGATAAGGCGTATCAGCATTTGACATCCTTATATCAACATCACTTTCTCCACCGATTGATTTAATATTTATGTCATAAGTAAGCTTGCCATCAATAGTATTATAAATTGCATCATGGATATCTTCTGTGAGGGAATTTTCATCCGCAAAGGTGTCTTTCCCAAAACTTATAAAAAGTCCAAAGATTATTAGAATTAGTTTTAAAATCTTTTTCATATATTCTCCTTATTACTAATCTTATCACATTCTGCTTATCAAAGTCTAGATAGTGAAAATAATTAGGAAGCCCTTATTAGTCTTTGGAGAATAAAAATATAATTTTTCCTCACTCATTAGATCTAGGTCCATATAATAAATATCGTCATTTTGCCTAAATTTCTCAAGGTCATTTAGGATATGGTGGTCAGGATTTTCTCTTTTTATAAGGTCAGTGAGATTTTCATAGCGTTTTTCAAAAAATTCATTAATTTTCTTAAAATCTTTTATATCATCTGCATCTTTTAGGCTAAAGGAATATACATCCTCCCTATCATTTCCAAAGCCACGCTCACTATAATATTCTAACTGATAAGAAGACAACCTATCTCCTATTTCTTTTAGGTCTTTAAGCTGAGAATTTTCCCTAAGTCTATTTAAAGCTAGGTTGAAAATCGCAATTAGACCAATGATGCTTATAAATATTATTATAAAAATTTTAATCTTTTTTCTCATTGCCTATCCCTTCTTTTAAGATAACTTTATCGTAAATAAGCAAAAAAACAATCCACCCCTGAGGAATGGATTGTAATAGAGTTAAAAAATCTTATTTAGTTTTTTTATAGGCAAGACTTGCTCCGATTAGTCCAATTAGGGCCATTGATGATCCGATTAAACCTGTCTTTGGGTTTTTAGCAGAAGCCTTGTTGCCTTTTTTAGAATTTTTATCTTCTTTTTTATTATCTTTTGCCTTTACTTCTTCTATCTTAAATATTTTGCCAAATTGGGCTGGATAAGAAGTTAGGATTACATCATCTGTAGTGATTTTATATTCCTTTCCTACTTTTAATTCGCTTTTGCCAAATTCTTTTTTAGGGACTAAATACTTATCTTCCTTATTTGATTTTCTAGCTACTGTGACTCCTTCCTCATCGATTTTTTCTATTACAAAGGTGTCTGTAAGCATAGTTTCTTTAGCTTTTTCTTTTTTCTCTTCTTTTTTTGTTTTTTCTTTTACTTCTTCAACCTTATATACGGCTGCAAATTGAGCTGGATCTGATGTTAGGATTTCTTCAGATGTTTCTATCTTGTAAGTTTTGCCTACTTCTGGATTTACCTTGCCAAAGTCTTTTTTATTTAGATTGTATTTGTCTTCTTTGTTTCCTTTTTCATAGACTGTTACAAAATCGCCATTTACTTTTTCTACGATATATTCTTTGGTCATTTTTTTAGCTTCTTCTTTTTCAACTATTGAATAGATTTTACCAAATTGGGCTGGATTAGAAGTCATAACTACATCGTTAGTTGTAATTGTAAAGACCTTGCCTTTTTCAAGCTTCATGTCCTTAAATTCTTTTTTAGGGACATTGTAGACATTTTCTTCATTTCCAACTTCATAAAGGTCTACGCCTTCTTCGTGAATTTCTTTTACTACATAATCTTTAACAATTTTTTCTTCTTCAGATTTCACTTCTTTTATTTGATGTATTTTAATAAATTTTGCAGGGTCAGAGGCTGTTAGAATATCATCGGCTGTTATTTCAACTTCTTTACCTTCTACAAGGTCAATATTTTTGAATTCACTCTTAGGAACATTGTATAAATCATCTGGGTTAGATTTTTTATATAAGTCTACCCCTTCTGCATTTATTTTTTTAATTACATAAGTGTCAGTTATTACGTGGCTTTCCTTACCTTCTATGACCCTATATACTTTTACAAATTTTGCAGGATCAGATTCTAGAATTTCCCAAGATGTGTAAAGGGTAAATACTTTTCCTTCCTTAAGGTCCATTCCCTTAAAATAAGATTTTGGCACATTGTAGACTTCTGCTTCGTTATTAACTGCTGCAAGGTCAACACCTTCCTCATAAATCTTTTTAATCTTATATTCTGCTACTTTTGGATTTGTAATTGAGTCTTCTGCTTCGATTTCATTTACTTTTTGATTTTGGATTTGTTCGCTAGCATAAGCAGTGTTAATTAACATAGCTGAGATTGCTAGGGCTAGTAATAATTTAGATTTTTTCATGACACCCTCCTTAAAATATATTGGTATCTTTCTTAATTATATAATACCCAATAGGGTGTTAAATTTGTGTTAATTTTGTAGAAATTTTGAAAGTTTTTTTTAAGTTGTATACTAATATAAGAAGAAAATAGCAAAGGAGATTTAAATGAAATTTATTTCATGGAATATAGATTCACTAAATGCAGCCCTTACAAGCGATTCAGCTAGGGCTGTAATGAGCCGTTTAGTATTAGATACTATCGTCAAGGAAGATGCGGATATAATCGCCATTCAAGAGACTAAACTTCCTCACGGAGGCCCTAGCAAGAAACATAAGGAAAAACTTGCCGAATATTTCCCTGATTATGATTATGTTTGGCTATCAAGCCAGGAAGGCGCTCGCAAATCCTATGCAGGCACCATGACTCTTTATAAAAAAGGACTAAAGCCTGAGGTAGACTTTCCTGTAATCGGGGCCCCATCTACTATGGATTTGGAAGGTAGGATTATTACTTTAGAGTTTGAAAATTATTACTTCACCCATGTCTATACACCAAATGCGGGTGGTGAGCTTGCAAGACTAGCTGAAAGACAAGAATGGGACAAGCTTTATGCAGATTATCTATCTAGTCTTGACAAAAATAAACCAGTAATTGCCTGTGGCGATTACAATGTAGCCCACGAGGAAATTGACCTAGCCCATCCAGAAAACAACCACATGTCAGCTGGTTTTACAGACGAGGAGAGGGAAGGCTTTACTAACCTTTTAGCAAAGGGCTTTGCAGACACCTTTAGGCACATCCACGGCAATGTCGAAGGCAAGTACACCTGGTGGGCCCAAAGGGTAAAGACAAGTAAAATCAACAACTCAGGCTGGAGGATTGATTATTTCCTAGTTTCTGATAGAATAAAGGATTTAATCACAGATTCTGATATGATTAACTCAGGTGAAAGGCAAGACCACACACCTATTGTTCTAGAAATCAACATATAAGAAAAAACCTTGAAGCATCCATTTTAAAATGGCCTTCAAGGTTTATTTTTATACTCTTAACTTTTTATCATTCATATATACTTCGTCAATTATTGCAGATCCCAAACACACTTCCCCGTCATAGAAAACTGCAGCTTGGCCTGGTGTAACTGCCTTGGTTTCATCATAGGTTACCTCTACCTTGCCATCTCCAAGAACTTTTACATGGGCTTTGATATCTGCTTGTCTGTATCTAAATTTAGCAGTACAGTCAAATTCTTTTGGACATTCTTCATCAGAAATTGTAGAAAATTCTGAAGCTAAAAGCTTATTTGAAAATAGGAGGGGATTTTTCTTGCCTTGGCAAACCAGAAGCTCGTTTTTCTCTAAATCCTTGCCATATACAAACCAAGCTTCACCCTCTCCACCTATACCAAGTCCACGTCTTTGGCCTATGGTGTGATACATAAGACCGTCATGTCTTCCCAAAACATTACCTTTTGTATCAACAATATTTCCTGGTTGAGCTGGCAGATAGTGGGATAAAAATTCATTAAAATCTCTTTCACCTATAAAGCAAATGCCTGTCGAATCCTTTTTATTAGCTGTAGCAAGGCCTGCTTTTTTAGCTATTTCTCTTACCTCAGATTTTTGTAAATCTCCTACAGGAAATAAAACATCCTTTATCTGCTCTTGAGAAAGCTGGCTTAGAAAATAGGTCTGGTCCTTGTTTGAATCAAGTCCCCTAAGCATTTTTGTTTCACCGCTAGACCTATCGACTCTGGCATAATGTCCTGTAGCTAGATAGTCAGCCCCAAGATTTTTGGCAAAGTCCAAAAAGGCCTTAAATTTAATTTCCTTATTGCACATGATATCAGGATTTGGAGTCCTACCCTTCTTATATTCTTCAAGAAAATAGGAAAATACCCTGTCATAGTATTCTTTTTCGAAATTTATTGAGTAGTAGGGAATTCCGATTTGATTGCAAACAGCTACTGCATCTTCAAAGTCTTCTTCAGCAGTACAAAAGCCATTTTCATCGGTATCATCCCAGTTTTTCATAAAGATTCCTGTCACATCATATCCCTCTTCCTTTAAAAGAAGCGCTGCAACAGAAGAATCCACCCCACCTGAGATACCTACTATTACCTTTATATCTTTTTTGTCTGTCATCTCAAAGCTCCTAACACTTCTATGAGTTTGTCTATATCTTCTCTAGAATTTTCAAAACCCAGGCTTATCCTAAGGGAGTTTTTCGCCCTTTCTGACCCATAAATTCTTTCAACAACTTTTGAAGGAATCACAGCACCAGCCCTGCATGCAGATCCTGCAGAAACCCCTATACCATACATGTCCAAATAGGTAAGGAGAAAATCTGCTCTGTAGTCCTTAAAATAAATATTTATAATATGATCGACATATTTTTCTGGATTGTCATTTATCTCAAAAGCCAATCCAGTTTTTCCAAGGCTTTCTATCAAATAATTCTTTAATTCTCTTATCATTTCCCTTTCTTCAATCATATAAGGGAAAGACTTGGCCATGGAATAAGCCCCTATTACAAAGGAAGTGCCAGCTCTGCGGTATTTTTCCTGCTCGCCGCCTTTTATAAAAGAAGGGAGGTTTTCTCTTGCAAAAAGCACTCCAAAACCATTTATCCCGCCAATCTTATGACCAGAAAGAGATAAAAAATCAATGTTCATAGCATTAACGTCTATATCAAGGTGACCATAGGCTTGAACGCAATCTACATGAAAATACACATCCCTATCTTTTAAAAATTCTCCAATTTCCTTGATAGGAAAAATCAAACCAGTTTCGTTATTAACCATCATTATTGATACAAGCTTAACCTCATCAGTAAGCTTTTCCTTAAGCTGATCAAGGATGTTGGTATCTTCACCGATCTTCAAGAGGATGGTTTTTTCTGGATTATAAGTATTTTCTATAGAGTCATGCTCTATATTTGTTGTAATGATTTTCTTATCAGCAAAGGCTGATAAAACTGTATTATTTGACTCACTTGCCCCTGATGTGAAAATAATTTGAGATGGATTTGCATTTATACTTTTTGCAATTTTCCCTCTTGATTCTTCCAAAATCTTCTTAGCCTCTCTGCCAAAGCTGTGGCTTGAATCAGGGTTGCCGTCAAACTTATCAGCATTTTCTAATATATCTTCTAAAATTTTCTTTCTTTTAATGCTAGTTGCAGCATAGTCAAAATATATCTTCTTCATTCTTTGAATATACTTTTATAAAGCTTGATATCAAGCTTTTAGACAAATGAAAACCGCCCTATGGCGGCATTTTCTACTTTGATTTTTCATAAATTTCTTTCGAAAAATATTTACTGATTTTAAAATATCCAAGCCTGAGCCTGGATATTTTGCTTATTCTTCGATTTTAATTTTCATTGATGCCTTAAAAGTTTGGCCAGATTTAAGGATAAATGGGTCACCGCCCTTGATGAAAGACTTGCCATTGTAGCAAGGTTCTACACATCTATAATCTTCTAGGAAATCTGTCCAGATGGCAAATTTGTGGAAATTATCGCTTGTGATTTTTATATTAAAATTTTCTGCCCTGAATTTTACTTCACTAGCATCCAAAAAATAAGTGTCTTCTAGGTTAAAGTCGCCAAAATCTAGGCCCTCTACTTTAAAGCTTTCTCCTGCTTTAAAATATGGGTGAAAGCCTGGTGCTACTGGCAAGTCCTTATCAGACCCATTTACCATCTTTATCTCAGCTAATAAATAATCCTCTCCCAACTCGTAGCTTATAAAGGAATCTACTCCTTCATAGCCACATCTTCCTGCAAGATAGAGGTCGATTTTTTTATCGCTTATCTCTTTAATTTCCCACTCCTTATCTCTTCCGTAGCCATGATCTTTAAGGTCGTTTATCTCGCTTGGACCAAAGGATGGAAGGCATGGGTGGCTGCCACCTCTTGTTTTATTTTTGCCATTAATTTCCCTTTGAAATTTTGGGTAAAATACATCTTTCTCATCATAGGTGAATTTTTCTATGTAGGCCCCATTTGTATTTACTTGTAAATAAATTTTTTTATTTTTTAATTCTTTTTCCATAAAATCTCCTTTATTTTTATATTTACCCAAATTTTATAAAACCATGACAAGGGTGCCTATGGTGATAAAAATTGTCCCAATTATAGCCTTTTTGCTGGCTACTTCTCCTAAAAATAAAAAGGCAAATATTATCGTAAAGACCACACTTAACTTATCGATCGGCACTACCTTTGATACATCTCCTAGTTGGATTGCCTTATAGAAGGCTAGCCAGGAGATGCCTGTGGCAAGACCTGAAAGAATCAAAAATATGAGGGATTTTTTGGATATTTGACTTAGGTCATGCTGGCCACCTACAACAAAAACCATTATCCAGGAAAATACTAGGACTACGCAAGTCCTTATGGCTGTGGCTAGGTTTGAATTAATATCTCCTATGCCAAACTTGGCGAGGATTGATGTGAGAGCTGCAAATATTGCAGATATTAGAGCGTAAAAATATGTCATTTTTTCTCCTTATAGAAAAACTCTCCCAGCTAGGGAGAGGCTTTTAGTCTTCAAATTCGTCAGCTAGGATATTTTTAAGTACTCCCGCTTCTTCAGCACTTAGGGTTATACCCTTGCTCATTCTTGTGTGATCTTCATTCCAATCTCTGATATCGTATTTTGGATCTCTTTCATTCCAGCTTACTAGGTTAAGCTCCTTGGTCCAACCCTTAGCATTTGTTGATAATACTCCGATATTTTCTACTATATCATATTTAATTGCCATAATTAACCTCTCAATCTTTTGTTTACTTCTTTTTGTATTATATTATAGTCGTAGCCTGCATAAGTCAAGCGTCTTTCTCTTTCCTTACCATAGGACCAATAGCCATCCATGATTTCTTGGACAAGCTTATCCATATCCTTATAAGATCTGCCTTTGATTATTAATGGATAATCTCTGTATAGGATATTTTTATCAATGTTACCATTGTAGCCATTTACCCTGCCTGTGTGGGCATATTGCCATACATCAAAGTCTGTATCTGTATAGCCTGTATAGTTTTTTGCCTTATAATCAGCTATCCAAAATTCATTATTATTTCTAACTTCTCTTGTTAGGTGGTTTTTGGCAAAGTGTGGATAAGAATAAATTCCTGCAAGATATCCTTTGGCTTTCATCGTCTTTATAAAAGCATCTGCTGCCCTTGATAAGTTTTCCCTGCCTGCCTTGGCCTGCCTTAGATTATCTTCTATATCTATATAGATTGGAAGAGATACATTTTTTCCTTTAACAAAATCTAGGACGAAGTTGGCTTCTTTCCTAGCTTCTTCTTCATTTGTAGCCCTTGAATAGTGATAAAATCCAATTGGGACTCCCCTTCTGTTAAGATTATCATAATGGGTATCCACGGTGAAATCTTTTCTAAGATAATAGGTCTTTTCCTTAGTTTTTTCATCTTCCTTGAAAGTTGTTATTGATGAACGGAGGATTGCTCCCTCTATGTCTTTGGCAAACTTGTCGTAATTGATAGCACTTGGCTTTTGGTGCTCTGAAATATCTACTACATTTGAGTAAACTGCTGTCTTTGGATAAAGAACTGGAGCTTTTTCTTCTTTGACTTCTTTAATTGCTTCTTTAGTCTCTTTTGTAAGATTTTGCCTGCCCTGATCATTATTTTTGGCTATTTCTGCTTGACGTCTTGCTGAAATTATATTTGTATCAACCTTTATTCCATTTTCTACTAAGACCTTATCCAAATTGCTATTATCGTAATAAACTATTTCATCTGCAAAGGATAAGCTTGGTCCAGCTAAAAGGAGGGCCAGGCCTAGGCCTAATATTTTTCTAATTTTCATTTTATATCTCCAATACATCATCCAGATTTATATGGCAATAGCCAGCTGGGTTTTTCTTTAAATAGTCTTGGTGGTATTCTTCAGCCCTGATATAATTATTTAGGACCTTGACTTCCACCATAATTTTCTCTTTTTCTTTTTCTTGCTTAATATTTAAAAAGTTTCTTGCTGCCTTTAAAATTGCTTCAGACCTAGAATAAATTCCAGTCCTATATTGGCTTCCAACATCATTGCCCTGTTTGTTAAGGCTAGTTGGGTCAATTATATAGTAAAAATGTTCAAATATTTCATTTAAACTTATAATTTCTTCATCAAATGTTACCTTGACTGTTTCCGCAAAGCCTGTGACTTTTAACTCTTCATAGGTGGTTGTGGCAGTTTTACCATTGGCATAGCCTACTTCTGTCTTAATTACTCCATCAAGATTTGAAAAGTAGGCTTCAACTCCCCAAAAGCACCCACCTGCTAAATATACTTCTATCATTTTTTTCTCCCTAATAATATGCTTAAAAAATCTGTTCTCCTGTGGCTTCTTTCCTTATAAGTCCTTAAAGATAAGGAAAATGATGATGACAATAAGACTCCAAAGGCAATAGCTGCTGCTATACCAAGGGCCTTATAAAGTGAAATTATAGCCATAGGTGTCTCATTTGCTATAAAATATCTCATAGTATTGTAAATTGCTTCTCCTGGGCAAAGATTTATTATGCCAGGGAAGATAAATATGCTGGCTGGATAATGAAAAATCCTTGCCAAAACTTCTGAACTAATGGCTATAAATAAGGCTGACATAAAAGAAGCTATATAGACAGATTCGCTAAATTGCTCAACAAGCCTAAATATAACCCAGCCAAAGCCCGCATTAAGTCCTGAAACTAAGACTGACTTTTTTGGCGAATTAAACACATATGAAAATCCAAAGGCAGATATAGTTGAAATTATAAATTCTTTTATATATAACATCTTAACTCCAAAGCTTCATAATAGTAATCGGTGTACCTACGCCCATGGCAAGGGCTGTTGAAATTAAAATTGCAATAACCGCTCCAGTTAGACCAGAGGTTGAATCCCCACTCATCAAGTCTCTCATGGAATTTGTAAGCATTATTCCAGGGACAAAAGCCATCATTGATGAAATTATAACCTTAGATGACTCAATCCCTCCAATAAAGTTAAGGGCAAGGATAGTTACCAGTGAAACCATTACTCCGTAGAGGTAATTAACAACAAAATATCCCAAACTATTTTCTTCAAGAAAATGAGCAAAATAGTAGGATAAGCTTCCTACAATAAAGGAAATTAACATCTCATTTATACCACCCTTTAAAAGGAGTGAATAAGCAGCAGCTGCAATGCCTGCACCGACAATCTTAAAAATTAGGGGTTTATCTGGTGATTCCTTAATGTTTTTAAGCTCCCTTAGGGCATTTTCAAGGCTCATCTCTCCCCTACAGAAGGACCTGGAAAAGCTATTGACCTTATCTATATAATAAAGGTTATTTGACCTAGCTTTGACCCTTCTAACATTGGTATGGACTTCATTTTTGTAAGAAAAGCTTAGGATTATAACATTGGTAGTTGAGTAAACATCCACATCCTTAGTATTTTTCTTACTTCTTATAATTCTTTCAATTGTATCTTCTACCCTATAAACTTCAGCACCATTTTCAAGCATGATGGCACCAGCATCGCTGGCTATTTCTGATAATAGGACAGCTGATTCTTCATTTCTTATCTGATCGTGCATAATTTTTCCTATAGGTAAGTATTCTTATACTTTTTGATATTATCTTCACTCAAAAACTCATAGGCTGCATTTACCTCTTGGAATTTCTCCTTAGCTCCTGGCTCTTTATTTAGGTCAGGATGGTATTTTTTTGCAAGCTTTCTATAATTAAGCTTAACCTGGTAAATGTCTGTATTTAAAGGTAGGTCTAAAGTTTGACAAGATTTTTCGTATTTTTCCTTAAAACCTAGGTCATTTACTCCATAATTCTGATATCCACCTTGATATCCGCCTTGATTTTGATAGTTACCAAAGCCAGAAAAATCTCCTTGGCTAAAATCTCTTGTTTCATAGTAGGTGAAGTTACCGAATATATCTTCAAAGTAATCATTCATCCTCTCTTGGCGTGCCCTAGCCTCTTCTTCGGCAGCTCTTTGTCTTTCCTTTTGCCTATCATTTATATATTTTTCTGAATAATCACCAAGAGAGTCAAATCCTTGCTTTTCTCCTGTAATTAAGGAGTTGGCCCTGTCATACATCCATTCAGTTAGGACATAGTTGCCATATCTTAAAAATGATATAAAGCTTGGTCCAAGGACTGGTATTATCATAATTATAAAAATTGCCATCCACACCTTTGATGGTAAAAATAAGAGCAAGGTTGGCAAAAATATAAAAGTTGAACAACCCAGCATAAATACAACTGCAAGGAGAGATCTGATGCCCTCAAAGGTCATTACTAAAATATTCATAATATTTATAAGGACTGTAAAAATAGTCCCGATTACTGTTGCAAGTCCGTGAAGGAACTTTCCAAAAAATTTCTTCATATGTCACCCTTTCTCCCTTTATTATACATCTTAAAGGATTTTTACCAATAAAAAGACGGAAGCTTCCTTCCGCCAATTTTATCCAAATAAGTCTGTGTTATTGGAATTATATAGATTGTAATAGACGCCTTTTTTCTCTAAAAGATTCTTGTGGTTTCCTCTTTCAACTATGCCATCATAGGTTAAAACTAAGATTTCATCGGCATTTATTATGGTTGATAGCCTGTGGGCTATGGTGAGGGTTGTCCTACCCTTAGATAATTTTTCAAGAGAAGCCTGGACAATTGCTTCACTCTTATTATCTAGGGCACTTGTAGCCTCATCTAGGATTAGGATTGGTGGATTTTTCAAAAATACCCTGGCAATTGATATCCTTTGTTTTTGACCGCCAGATAATTTTACTCCACGCTCGCCTATATAAGTATCAAGTCCATCTGGCAAATCTTTTATAAATTCATCTGCCCCAGCAAGTCTTGCAGCCTCTTTTATTTCAGCCTCAGTAGCATCATCCTTACCATAGGCTATATTTTCCCTAACTGTGCCTGAAAATAGGTAGACATCCTGTTGGACGATTCCTATATTATATCTAAGTGATTCTATTGATAGGTCCTTAATGTCGGTATTGTCGATTTTTATAGACCCCTTATCAACATCATAAAATCTTGGTATTAACTTTGAGATAGTTGTCTTTCCAGCTCCTGATGGGCCTACTAGGGCTATGTTTTCGCCAACATTTATCTTAAATGACATATCTTCTAATACATATGGGTCCTCATCTGGTGTGTTTGGATATTTGAAGTATACATTTTCAAATTCAATCTTACCCTTCACATCATCAAGATTTTCTGGATTTTCCTTATCAAATATATCCTTATCAAGGCTCATAACTTCTACAAATCTTTCTATTCCTGTAGTCCCTGCTTCAAAGGTGTCGGTGAAGTTAATTAGCCTTTCAATTGTTGCAATTAGCATATTTAGATACATGGTAAAGGCAATAAGATCTCCAGGGCTTATCTCGCCACTTACTACAAAGTAGCCACCAAAACTTATCAAAAGTAGATACATAATCCCTGAAAAAGAATCCTTGACCATGAAAAATCTTGCCATGGCATAGTATCTGTCAGATTTTATGTCGGCAAATTTGGAATTTTCCTTGGCAAATTTACCCTTTTCGACTCTTTCGTTGGCAAAGGACTTTACTACGCTTATGCCAAGTAAAGTATCTTCTACTCCTGCATTGATTGCCCCTATTTGACGTTTGGTCTCAAATGTAGCCTGTCTAAATTTTTCCCTGGACCTTCTTGACATGATATACATGATTGGAATCATTAAATATATTATTAAAGATAGTTTGATATCAATATTTATCAATACTATAAAGGATATGATTAGTTTGATTGCCCCGACTAAGAATTCTTCTGGAACATGGTGGGAAAATTCTGTTATTTCAAACAAATCTGAGGTAAGCCTTGTCATTAGTTGACCGACCTTTGATTCGTTGAAAAATTCTGTATCCATCTCTAGGAGGTGGTTGAAAATGTCCCTTCTCATGTCCTTTTCGATGAAGGCTCCCATTATGTGGCCCCTTGATTGCATGAAGTATCTGGCTATTACTGATATTGACTTAGTTATGGCATATATTATAGCAACCTTTACTATCCTTGGCCCATCCAAAATCCCAATTTGTGCCCAATCTGTGAGGTAGGATAATAAAATTGGAAGGATTAGCTCTGATAGGGTTGTAAGGCTTGCCGCTATTAAATCTTGTATAAGTACCTTTTTATATGGCTTATAGTATGGTATGAAGCGTTTCAAAAGGTATTTGGTTGTGTATTTTCTCTTTTGCTTTTCCATAAAACTCCCTTCTTTTATTATTAACAATAGCTTTATAATACTATATTTTATAAATATATCACCTCAAATTGCTTTTTACAGGCTCATTGCTTAATCCTTGTCAAAATAGTATATTATCAGTAAAGAAAAGCTTATATCTACAAGCTTTTAATTTCAATTTGAGGAGGAATAATGGCAAGAATTATTGAAAAGACAAATTTGAATGCTAACACTATCAAATTTGTTGTTAAAGCCCCAGAGATTGCAAGAAAAGCTCTCCCAGGCCAATTTATTATCCTAAGGCTTGATGAAAAGGGCGAAAGAGTGCCTTTTACCATATCATCAACTGATGAAGAAAACGTAACTATCATTGTACAAATTGTCGGTGGTACAACTATGAGGATGGATAGCCTTAAGGCTGGCGATGGATTCTTAGACTTTGTAGGTCCACTTGGTGTGCCAACAGACCTAGATTCCCTTAAGGGTAAAAACGTATGCGTTGTGGGCGGAGGACTTGGTACTGCTATAGCCTATCCACAGGCAAAATACCTTCATGAAGTAGGCGCCAATGTCGATGTAATAATGGGTTTTAAAAATAAGGACATAATCATACTTGAAGACGAGCTAAAGGCTTGTTCAGATAATTTATACATAACAACAGATGATGGATCTTATGGCAGACAAGGTTTTGTAACCCAAGTACTTGAAGATCTTATAAATGAAGGTAAAAAATACGACCACGTCCTAACCATTGGCCCTGCTATTATGATGAAAAATGTAGTAGCTGTCACAAGACCACACAATATTCCTACAACAGTTTCAATGAACTCTATAATGGTAGATGGAACTGGCATGTGTGGCTGTTGCAGGCTAACTGTAGGCGGAAAAATGAAATTTGCCTGCGTAGATGGACCTGACTTTGACGGATTTTTAGTAGACTTTGATGAAGCTATGAATAGAGCCAGAAACTATGCTACAGAAGAAAGAGAACACATCTGCAACCTAACTGGGGAGGTTAGAAATGGCCAAATTTAATATGAGTCAAGAAAAAGTCAAAATGCCAGAACAAGACCCAAATGTTCGTAACAAAAACTTTGAAGAAGTAGCCCAGGGTTATACTCTTGAAATGGCTCAAGAAGAGGCCATGCGTTGTGTTCAATGCAAGAACAAACCTTGTATGGATGGCTGTCCAGTTTCTGTAAAGATTCCAGAATTTATCCACCTCATCACAGAAGGAGATATAGAGGCAGCCTACCAAAAAATTTCTGAAACTAACAACCTCCCAGCTATCTGCGGTAGGGTCTGCCCTCAAGAAAACCAATGCGAGGGTGTATGTACTAGAGGCAGAAAAGGCGAACCTGTTGCAATCGGTAGGCTTGAAAGATTTGTCGCAGACTATCACAATAATTTAAAATATAAAAAACCAGTAGAAGTCTATGCTAACAAGGAAAAGGTAGCTGTTGTAGGTGCTGGACCTTCTGGCCTAACTGCTGCAGCAGATCTTGCCAAACTTGGCTACAAGGTAACCCTCTTTGATGCCTTCCACACAGCTGGAGGAGTATTGATGTATGGTATACCAGAATTTAGACTTCCTAAAAAGCTTGTAAATACAGAACTTAAAAACGTAATTGGCCTAGGTGTTAAGCTTAGAACAAATGTCATAGTCGGTAGAACCCTCTCCCTTGATGACCTAAAGGAAAAGGGCTATGAAGCAATCTATATCTCGACAGGTGCAGGTCTTCCTTCATTTTTAGGCATTCCAGGAGAAAACTACAATGGAGTCTACTCAGCAAATGAATTTCTAACCCGTATGAACCTCATGAAGGCCTACAAGTTCCCAGAATATGACACACCAGTCCACGTAGGCAAAAAAGTCTGTGTAGTAGGCGGCGGAAACGTGGCAATGGATGCTGCAAGATCAGCCAAAAGACTTGGGGCAGATGTAACAGTAGTCTATCGTAGAAGCTTTGAAGAAATGCCAGCAAGGGCTGAAGAAAGCCATCACGCCATTGAAGAAGGCATCAACTTCATGAACCTCCACAATCCAGTAGAAATTATCGGCGAAAATGGTTGGGTAAAGGCTGTTAAGGTAGAAAAAATGGTCCTAGGTGAGCCAGATGCATCAGGCAGACGTAGGCCACTTCCAACTGGAGAATATGAAGAAGTCCCATTTGAATCAGTAATAATTTCAATTGGCCAATCTCCAAACCCACTTATAAAACACACCAACCCAGACATAGAAACAGAATCTTGGGGCGGAATCATAATAGATGATACAACCATGACCACAAAAGACGGGGTCTTTGCAGGTGGTGATGCTGTAAGTGGTGCAGCTACAGTAATCCTTGCCATGGGAGCAGGTAAAAAAGCTGCAGCAAATATTGATAAATATATAAGAAATAAAAATGATTAAACATTAGAGCTAGCTTTAGCTGGCTCTTTTTGCTTATAATTTAGACTTTAGGGTATAATTTAATTAAAGAAAAAAAAAGGATTTATCAATGAAAATAGGATTATTAGTAGGATCACTTAGAAAGAATTCATGGAATAAAAAGCTTGCCAAGGAAGTAGCAGAACTGCTTGATGTTGAAACATATAAAATCGACCTAAGCGAGACACCTTTTTATAACCAAGACCTAGACATGGGAGAAATTCACCCAGCCTACACAAAGCTTAGAGAAGATGTTAAAAAATGTGATGCCTTTATCTTTATCACACCAGAATACAACAGGTCCCTTGCTCCAGTTTTAAAAAATGCAATCGATATAGCATCTCGTGGACCAGAAGGCAATCTTTGGGCCGGAAAACCTGCTACAGTATTTAGCTCAACCATAGGTACAATGGGCGGTGTATCAAGTAACCTTGCCCTAAAGCAATCCTTCACCTGTGTAGACCTCATAGCCATGAGCAAACCAGAAGTATACCTAGCTAAGATTAACGAATTATTTGATAAAGACGGCAAACTAATCGAAGAAACTAGACCATTTGTAAAGAGCGCATGCGATGCTTTCGTAGACTTTGCTAAAAAATTTATAGACTAATAAAATTAAACATCTGAAAAGGCAAGGACTAAAATCCTCGCCTTTTTAATTGGAATAATCCTTATTTAAATTTCAATCACTGCATCCATAGCAAGCTCTAAAGCATAGGAAAAGGAATTTCTAGCCCAGTTTCTCTGATCATAATTTTCTACATCTGCCAAGGTATCAGCAGTAAAAAGAATTTCTCCCCAGATAGCCTTTCTCATTTGACTAACAGCTGCAAGGGCAGAACATTCCATCTCAACAACAGCACAGCCTTCATCAACTCTATAATTTACCAAATCTTTTGTCTCCCTATAAAATCCATCAGTAGTCCGGGTCATGACTTCCTTATATTTGAGTCCTCTTTGTCTAAATACTCTTTCTATAGCTGAAACTGCTCTAGGATTTATGTCAATATACCTAGATGGCAAAACATAATGAAAGCTTGTCCCTTCCTGCCTTAAGGCCCTCACAGGAACAAGAAAAGTCGACTCTGCTATATCTATTAGAGATCCGCAGGTTCCAGTGGAAATTATTTCCCTTACACCATAGCCAATAAGCCAATCCAAAAGTTGGGCTGCTGGAGCAGAGCCAACTGGGGCTTGAGCAAGACAAAGGTCATGGCCCTTATGATTAATTTTATAAATAGGATAAGTCTTTGTTGCCGATTCAAAATGACCTAAAATCTCCCCTTCATTTCTCACGACATATCTGTCAATCTCATCTTCCAAAAAAGCATAAACGCATTTAACAGGTAAATTTATGTCTAGATTTTCGTGATTCGGCATAATCACCGATTCGATATTATCGTCAAACTCCAAAATTGCTAGATCATTTTTGTAAATCATATTTCTTCCTTTTATATTTATTAAAAACCCGGCAAGTATAATCGCCGATTCCTTAAATATATTTTCCTATCCTCTTCTTATCTTATCAAGCCACTCCTTATTTTCTGGGTCATTTGAAAATCTTTCCTTCCTATCAAGGCTGGCAAGGGCGTTCATGTCTTCTTCGCTAAGGTCAAAGTCAAAAATCGAAATATTTTCCTTAATCCTTCCCTCATTTGAAGATTTTACAAGGACCATAGTATCCCTTTCTATATTCCATTTAAGGGCAATTTGGGCAGGAGTTTTTCCGTACTTATCCCCTATTTCTTTTAGGATTTGCTCATCCAAAAGATTGGACTTACCTTGAGAAAGTGGTCCCCAAGCTTGGTGGAGGATGCCATTTTCCATTAGGAAATTCTTATTATCTGTATCTTGTAAATATAAATGACTTTCTAATTGGTCAAGGACTGGCTTTTCGCCAAGACTTATAAGTTCTGTAAGCTGTGGAATTGTAAAATTACACACACCTATAGATTTAACAAGGCCTTGGTCCCTATAGGCCTGAAAAACTTTCCAAGCCTTATCAAAATCTTCTCCATACCAGTGAAGCAATAAAACATCTATATAATCGAGGTCAAGCTTTTTTAGAGAATTTTCAATTGATCTTTTGCAAGCCTCTGGATCAAAATCTACAGGCCAAACCTTAGTAGCTACTTGTATTTCTTCCCTTTTAAGACCAGAACCCTTAAGGTATTTACCAACTAAGTCTTCATTTTCATAGTATTTTGCAGTATCAAAATACCTATAGCCTGCTTCTATTGCAGAGCCAATGGACCTTTCCATATCAGCTTCTTCAGTAATCTTAAAAGTACCAAAACCAATTGCAGGAACCTTAGTTCCATCATTTAATTTAAAATATTTCATATCTACTCCTTAGAATTCTAATCATCATACCATCAATAAATTTATACCCTATTTAACAAATATGTTATAATAAAGTTATGAAAACAGTATTAATAACAGGATCTTCCAGGGGAATAGGTGCTGCAATTGCCAAAAACCTCGCAAAAGATTATCAAATCGTAATAAATTATAATAAGAGCAAAGATGAAGCCATGAACCTTCTAAAAGAATTAAGAGAAATAAATCCCATGGTAATAGCCATAGGGGCAGATGTATCAGATGAAGACCAGGTAGAAGCGATGTTTAAAATCATTGAAGACAATTTCAAAAATGTTGACATCCTAATAAATAACGCAGGTATATCCTACTTTGGCCTAATCCAAGACACTCCCTTTGACAAGTGGCTGGATGTAATAAATACCAACCTTAATTCGGTCTTTCTAAACTCCAAAAGAGCCATACCAAAAATGATTGAGAAAAAAGAGGGAGTAATCATAAATATCAGCTCAATCTGGGGAGACTTCGGAGCAAGCATGGAATCTTCCTACTCTACAAGCAAGGGCGCCATAAATACCTTCACCAAGGCCATGGCCAAAGAATTAGCCCCATCAAATATAAGAGTAAACGCCATAGCCCCAGGCATGGTAGATACAGACATGATGAAAAGAGACTTTAGCCCAGAAGAAATAAATCAGTTAAAAGAAGAAGTAGGCATAAAAAGACTAGCAAAGCCAGAAGAAATCGCAGGCCTAGTGAGGTACTTGATCTCTGATGAGGCTTCTTATATAACTGGGGATATTATTCATATAAATGGGGGGTTTTATTAATTACAGTAATTAATATACTAGTTATTAGGGGTTTTTTATCCAAGATAAAATTATTATTTACTTTTATTCTTGTAATTTTATCTCATAATAAATAATTGTCATCAAGCTGATGACTTCGCCAAAGGGGGAGGGCCAAGGACCCTTTCGCATGGGTCCTCATCGCCCTCCCCCTTACACCCCCTCTTCGTTACACCCCGCAAGCGACTCTTGCAGAGGGCAAACTGAAGATTGCTTCTAGCAATCTTCTATATTAGACCTGACGGCTATTCATCCTGGTTCAAAATCTATTATTTCAAATCTCGTCAGCTAAAAATTTAGATTCGCTTCACTTCGTTACGCTCAACAAAATTTTCTTAACGCTTCCTCTATTTAAAATAATTGACGATTTTAATTCAGTAAATATCAAAGCTCTCTTACTTAGACCCACCAATAGCAATGTTTGCCAATGGCAAACGAGACCAATACTTACTTAGATGTCAATATCCTCTCAGAATACAGAATAATTCTCCCATGGTCGGAATATTTTGTAAATGGAGATGCCGTTAAGAAAATCTCCTGACGCACGAGTACAAATTAAATTTTGTAAGTGCTGAGATGTAGAGTGTATACAAAATAAATATTTGGACTAGATTGAGATTTTTAGGCATCAGAATGTCAAAATCAGTAAGAATAAGGAAATCTAAAACAAAGAGATTTGTCTACCAAGATAGGATTGCCGTTAGGCAATCTTCTCTGTTCGCACTCCGCTAAGGAGTCGCTTGTGGGGTGTAACGGGGAGGGGTTTAAGGGGAGGCCGATGAGGACCCATGCGAAAGGGTCCTTGGGCCTCCCCTTATTACGAAGATTCAATAGTAAATAGAAATTAAATATTAAATGGTTAAGTTACGAAGAATCAAAGTCTAAAATACTATTATCTTGGATAATAAAAAAAGGGGTTTTAGGGGAAGCTCCCCTAAAATACCCATTATTTATTGTAAACACTAATCTCCCCACTATTATACCAATATATAAGCCCCATGCTTACCTTTTTGCCCAAGGCTTCTTCTAAGGCTTTTTTGTAGATTTCTAACTGCTTTTTGTAGGCTTCTTCTCTTTTTATCCTATCTGTCTTGAAGTCTATTAGGATTATTTCGTTTTCTTTTTCAAAGATTAGGTCTATCTGTCCATTTACGTAATAATCCTCATACTGCATTAGGAAGGATTCCTCTTTTCTGTATGGTGTTTCTTTGTTGATTAATTCTTTTATTAGATCATTTTGGAAAAATCCTAAAAATTTATCCACTTCTAAAAGTTTGGCCCCTTCTTTTTCTATTATTTGGTTTTCTATTAAGATTTCTATTTCTGCTTTTAGGCTTTTTTTATCATATTCTTTCATTGGGAGTTTTTGAAAGACTTTATGGATTAGGCTTCCCTTATCTGTGGCTGAGTAGGTTTTTTCTTCTTCTATGAAGTCTGGTTTTTTGAAGTCTATATTTGAATAATTTTCCCCAAAGGATGATCTTTCGTAGCCTTCCTCTTCTTTGTTGAAGTCTTTGGCTATCTCTGTTACTGATTTTTTAAGGCTTTCGCCTATATCATCTGCCCCCTTATAGACAAAATCCATTAGGTCTTCTATTTTTTTATAATTTGCACTAGGTCTAATGTTTTCAAATATTTTACCTATATCCCTGCTTTCCTTGACTCTTTCATCTTCTAGGCTTTCAAGATATGATATATCTACTCGCTTATCAAAAGCATCTGTAAAGTAGTCTTTAGCAAAAATTTCCTCACCTATCTTATCGAAGGATAGGCTTGAGAGAATCCAATCTAGGTGGCTTGACATTTCAAGATAATCTACATTTTGATAAAGCTTAGCTAGAGAGCTTTTTGACTTTGTTCCTGTTATATAAAGCCTTTCCTCAGCCCTGGTTAGACCTACATAGAGGATTCTCATCTCTTCTTTTTTGTCTTCTTCGATAAGCTTATTTTCAATTAGCTTTTTATTTATAGATGAGACCTTGACCTTGCTATCATAATCTGCCACATCAATTCCAATACCTAGCTTATCATCAAAAATCGCAAGTTTTGATGAGTGCATGTTTCTTATGGTCCTTGAAGAATCTGCAAGTATTACCACCTTAAATTCAAGCCCCTTTGACTTGTGGATGGTCATTATCCTTACCAGGTCCTCTTCTTCAGATAAATCTCTTGACTGGTCTATGCTATCTTTTTGGGTCTTTGAAATATTTTCATAATAGGTTAAAAATCCGTAAAGACCATTGTCATTGGCCGAGTCGTATTCTGCCATGAGGTCGATTAGGGATTCTATATTATTTATCCTATCAGCTCCCAAATCCCTTGCCATGAGGAAGTCGTAAAGGCCAGTTTTTTCAAAAAGATAGTTAGCAAAATCAAATAGGGAATAAATGGCAAGTTTATTTTTTAAATCCTTTATGACAGCCTTAAAAGTATCAATTTTTGCTTTTATTTGCTCATTCCCATCATAATTATCAAAGCAATCATAGAATCTATATGACTGGGTCTTAAGCTTTATTTCTACCAGGTCATCTTCGCTGAAGTTAAAAATTTCACTTCTTAGGACAGAAAGAAGGACAATATCGTCGTTAGGATTGGCCAGATATTTTAAAAGATTTATGAAAAAATTAACCTCTGCTGCCAAAAATGATACCTTTGATATGTCGTTAAAATAAGGAATATCTGCCCTTTTGAAGGCTTCTTCATATACATAAGACTTATTTCCGCTTCTTAAAAGAATCGCTATATCCTTATAAGCATAGCCTTCCCCTACTAAATCTCTTATGAGTCTAACCAGGTAATCTTCCTCATTTACTGCCTTATCAAGAACTGTAAGGCCTACTTTGGCATTTGGATTTTCCTTATCTCTTCCGAAATTTAACCTGTGGCCGCCGTTTTTATAGTCAATGCCACTTGTCTCTTTGGTCATTATCCTATCAAAGATATAGTTATTAAAATCTAAGAGTAGCCTATCAGTTCTGAAGTTCTCATTTAGATTTATCCTAACAGAATCTTCTTCCCTTTCGTATATATCAAGCTTTTCTAGGAATAAGTCAGGCCTTGCCCTCCTAAAACCATAGATTGATTGCTTGACGTCTCCTACGAAAAATAGCCTTCTTTCCCTTTTAAGCTTTTCTATTATATAGTTTTGAATTTCATTTGAATCTTGGTATTCATCGAAGAAGATATATTCAAATTTATCAACAAGCTTATTTCTTGCAGTTTCATTATCTAATAGCCTTATAAAATATTGCTCGAGATCGTTGAAATCTAGATAAGATTCGGCCTTTTTCTTCTGATCAAAAACTTCCATAAAACGCCTTGTAAGCCTATTAATTTCTCCTAAGAGGATTTCTTCCTTATGGCTTGTAAGGCTTATAAGGTCAGAAGATGTATTTCTTACCAGATTTTTGAGCTTATCCAGAGAATTTTTATAGGAATTTCTGTCAGTTCTTAGGATATTGTAAAGGAATTTAGCATCATTTTTGGATGAAGAAAGTCTGCCAAACTTTACCTTTTCTATTTTTTCTAAAAATTCATCCCAAGAGTCAAGATTATTTTCAAGGTCTAAAAATATTGAATAATCTTCTGTCACAAGCTCTTGGAGTTTTTCTCTCATGTCATTTTCATTGGCCATGACTGTTAGCTTAAAAGCCTTATCTTTCATGTCCCTCAGAGATTTTTTTGAAATCTCCTTAAGCTTGTCACCGATATTTGCTGACCTTGTATTTTTATCAAGCCAAGCAAGTGGGTCAATTTGGCCGATTATCATGTTGTAAGTATCTTGAATAAGACCTTTGGCAGGAGAATCATTTCTATTTTGGGCGAAATTTTCTAAAAAGATCCTAAAGCCATCTGTCATCTTTTCATATTCTTCATCAAATATTTCATCTATGGCATTTGCCCTCATAATAATAGATGTATTTTCTGTTAGGACCTTAAAATTAGGACTTAACTTATCAAAATAATAGAAATTTTCCCTAATCATATCAGAGCAAAAAGCATGGAGGGTTTTAATTTGGGCAGTCTTTAAGAGCCTTATCTGTCTTCTAAGAAAATCTGGATCAAAGTCATCTGCCGCCTCTTCTAGCCTTGCCCTTATCTTATTTTTCATATCGATTGCAGATTTGTTGGTGAAGGTTACAATTATCATGTTATCAATATCTATATGATATTTCTTCATTAGGCTGATGATTCTTTCAACTAGGACAAAGGTCTTGCCGGATCCTGCTGCAGCTGAAACTATTATATTTTTATCTTCTGTGTCTATGGCAGCTTCTTGGGCCTTGGTTTTTTTAATCTCTGTCATAAGCATCCCTCTTTACATCTTCTATCTTTAGGGACTTGTCTATATCCCTAAACCTATCTGAATCAATTATCTCATCAAACTTGCATATGCCCCTATAATCGCAATAGGTGCATTCTTTTCTTTGCTTATCTTCCCTGACAGGCCTTAGGTCGATTAGGCCATTTTTGATATTTTCAATTATTTGTTTTATCAAATCCTTGGTAAAGTGTGTCAAAACCTCAAAGTCTTCAGGATTTACAATTTCATTTTTCTTTGGGTCAAAGACAGCAAGCTTATCCTTGTCATAATCCCTATCCATAAGCCTTATAACTTCTTCATTAACCTTAAGCAAAAGGCCTGTCATCTGGAACTTATCTGCTAGGATTTCCTTGAGATTTTCTTGATCTGTAAGTGAAACCTTATCCATCTTTTCAATCTCATCCCTAAGTGGCAAGTAGAAAGAGGCTACAGGTTTAAAATCTTTATCACTTGCTGCCATCATGTAGACAATAAGCTGGAGATCAAGACCATTTAGGACATTTACAAGTTTAAAGCTCTTGGCCCCTGTCTTATAATCTATAATCCTAATTAAATCTCCTGCCTTATCTATCCTGTCAATCCTACCCCTTAGGTAGTTTTCCCCATCTATATCGACCTGGTCAAAAAATCCTCCCTTATCAAAGCTTTCCTCAAAGGCAAAGAGCTTAAAGTCTGACCTTTTAAGACCTCTTTTGATTTCCCTTGCATTTCTCTTAGCAGAATTTAGCATATTTTCAAGGATATAGGCATTTTTAGGCGAATCTTTTCTCAAAGCTTCCAGGTTTAAATCTATGCCTTCTTTGAAATTTTCTTCTAAAAGCGTATCTAGTTTTTCATCTGTGATATCGTCGATATTTTCTTCTTTTAATAATCTTGAAAGCTCTTCAAGTGACTTGTGGACGATATTTCCTATTTCCATCTGGTCAATGTCAAAATCATTTTCCACGTCAGGTCTTAGGCCGTAGGAGATAAAATATTTGTAAGGACAACGTGAATAAGTTTCAATTTCTGAAACTGAATATGCCCTTTTCCCATAAAGCTTGCCAGCAAGGTCTAAATTAAGCGGAGCCTTGTCATTGGTAAAAAAGAGTCCCTTGAAAATTGAATCATAGATTTTCTGATTGTCGTTTTTTTCTAAATTATCTTTTAAATACTTGATGAAATCTAGGCTTAAGTCCAAATCTTCCTTGCTTATTTTTTCGTTTTTCTTAATCTTTTCTAGATTTTCTAGGGCAAATTTCTTAAGGCCTTCCTTAGAATAAGCGGCAAGATTAGGCTCAAGTTTTGTAATTGATTTTACTTGCATCTGAGGGAAAATATTTAAAATATCATTTAAAACCAAGCTTTTCTTGAGTTCTTTTCCTGACTTATCAGAAAGAGCGTAGGAAAATATTAGCTTGTCAGATCCTACAATTATCTTATAAAGACTTAGCTTTTCAAGACTTTCATTATCTTTATCGTATAATTTAAGGTCAATCCCACGCTTTTTTAGGTCTTCCTTCTCATCATCATTTATGATAAAATCCCTAGACTCTCCCGATGGAAAATAGGCATCATTAAGGCCTAAAATTATATTTATCTTTTTATTTGAAACCCTCTCCCTCTTAAAATCACTTACTATAAGATGGTCCTTAGATGGTGGAATTAGGCCAATTTTAATATCCTTAGTCACTGCTTCTATTAGGCTATAAATCCTAGAAAGACTTGTATCTCTCTCACCCATAATTAAAACTAATTGGTCTAAAATCTCTATAAATTTATCCCAAATTTGCTCATTTTCTCTATAATCATCAAGGGCTGCAAGGTCCTTTAATTCTTCCTGAAAACTTGTAATGGCAAGTCTTATTGATGAATCAGAAATCATCTTATAGATACCTTCAACAAGGTCTCGTATCTTCCCTTCATTAGCTAAATTTCCTAAAAGGTCTAAAATCTTATCCCTTACCCTATTTATGGCCTGGTATTCTTCTTCCTTTTTCTTAAGCTTTTCTTCTCTTTTTGGATCATTTTCCAAAAACTTTTCATAGAAATCATAATCCAGAATAAAATACTTATCATCTTCAAACATGGCACCCGCTATATTTCTTTTGCCAATAAATTTGATGAAGATGTGGCAATCTTCCTCGTAAGTTTCACCAAAATCAATTAGCTTAGAATTTAGGATATAATAGAGGTCTTCTTTTCTGTATTTATTAACCCTAAGCCTAAGGAGGGCAAGAAAGGTCTTTATAATGTGATTATCACTCATCTTCCTACGCTTATCCAAAAATATAGGGATGTCATACCTATCGAATGTCTTGGCTATGATATTTTCATATTCGCTATTTTCTGTCATGTAGATGGCAAAATCATTATATCTTAGGTCCTTACTTTTTATTAATTTATTGATAAGAAGGGCAATATTTTCCACCTCAGTCCTTGTCGATATAGACTCTAAAACCCTAATATTATTAGGCTTATCTAGATATGGCCTTGGGTTAAAAATATCAAAGTTATCTAAGAAGTGGTCAAGGTCTGCCTTATTTTCCGTATTTTCCATTTCTATAATTTCACAATTAAAATTAGATCTAAGTTTTTTATAAAAGCCAAAGGCTGGGTCAAATATTTCTGCTCTTGGAAGGGCTTCATTTAGATTTTTAGGATCTAGATTAAGGCCAATAGTGATGTCAATTTCTTCCCTTACAAGGGCAGATATAAGCTCAAGTTTCCTTTCTTCCATATAGTCAAACTTATCAAAATAAAAGTGATAGTCCTTTAGAAAGTCTGCATCCTTAATGGATTCTGCTAAAAGAGAGGTCATATCCTCACTATCAATAAATTTTCCTGAAAGAGCTTCCTGGTAGGCACCAAGGATTATCCTTATTTCCTCAAATTTTATCCTGCTGGCCTCATCTATTTCAGCATCCTTAATACTTTCAAAAAAATCTTGGTCGAAATTATTATCCTTAAAATTTGCAATCAAATCTGTAATCGAATTGATGAAGTCGATATTTCCATAGGAATTTTTGAAAAGAGTGAGCTTATCATTTAAATCGTGCATTATATTCGTAAGGATCATGAGCTTGCCTTCCTTATTTAGGAATTTAAGCTTATCAAGGCCCGCCATATCTAGGAAAAATGCAGCAAAGGATGAAAAGGAAAGGACCTTAGAATCCATTACTGAAGAAAATCTGATATTGTTTATGAAGTCTATATCAGTTTCTAGGGTGTATTGCTCAGGAACTATAAGAATTGATTTTTGACCAGCTTCAAGCCTTTTTTCTATTTCCTTGTAAATATATAGGCTCTTATCCTGGTCTTTTTTTGCTAGTATTAATGAAATCATGCTTTCACCTCTATCTTTGATCCATCGCTTGGCTCGTAACTTATTAAAATCTTGGCATCGATGGCATCTTTTAATTCATCCACGTGAGAAATTAGGCCAACAAACCTGTCATCCTTAGAAATTTCTTCAATGGCTCTTATGGCATTGTCCAAAAATTCCTTAGAAAGAGTTCCAAATCCCTCGTCTATAAATAGGGTATCTATCCTGATTCCCCCATTTTCTGCTCCAATTTCATCAGAAAGGCCAAGGGCAAGGGATAGGCTTGCAAGGAAGGATTCCCCACCTGAAAGACTTGTGGCTGGGCGGCGCTTACCTGTATTTGCATCTAGGATTTCTATATCAAGACCTGCCTTAGACCTATTATCGGTCGCTTCCTTCTTTCTAAGCATGGTAAATTGGCCTTCTGTCATCTTGTTAAATCTCTTGTTGGCAAAGTTAAGAACCCTATCAAAGTAAACGCTTAGGATGTAGGTTTCAAAGTCAATCTTCTCCCTCCCCTTATTGGCTCCACTTGTCCCGCTTGCAAGATCAGCAAGTCTTGTAAGGCTGAGAGATTTATTTTTTTCCTTTTCAAATTCTTGGCTTATGGCTCTTATCTCAAGGCCCGCTCTTTTAAAGGAAGATAAGCCTTGGTTTAGGGATAGTTTTCTATCAGCCAGAGATTTTGCCTTTTCTTCAAGGTCTGTAATTTTTTCTTTAAATATTTCTAAATCTATGAGGTCAAGGTCTTTAAAATCCTTTAGATTGTCAAGATTTGCCTTTAACCTGTCAAGATTTTTGAAATATTCTTGGTTTTCTATTTTTATAAGATCAAGGTCATTAAATTTATCTAGATAGGACCTGTAATCCTCTTGATTTTCAAATTTCTCGGCTACTTTGTCCTCGAATTCTTTTTGGTAGGCTGTGAGATTTTCTTTATTTTCTGAAAGAGTTTTTTCAAAAGATCCAATTTCTGCCTTAAGACTTGAAAGGGCAAGTTTTATTTCTTGATCATGGGACTTAGTCCTTTCTATAAAATCACTTGCTTCTTTTATATTTTTTTCAAATGACTTTATTTCAGCTAATAGGGCTTCTTCTTTAAGGCCCTCCATTTTCTCCTTCTGCCCAAGGTATGCGATTTTTAACTCTTGGAGGCGGTCAAGCTTAACATTTATTTCTTTTAAAGCTTGGGCTAGCTTTTCTTTTTCAAGGCCCAAGATCTTCCCCTCTTCCTCTGTCTTTTGTAATAACTTATCTTTAAGGTCAATCTCCTTTTGATTTTTTCCTAATAGGTCCCCATAAGATTTGATAAGGTCTTCATTATCCTTTATAAGACCCCTTATATTTTCAAGACTATCGTCCATTTCCAAATCTTTGATATTTTTATCAATAAGTAGCCTAATCTTTTCAAAGGATAGGTTAAGGTCATTTAGCTTTTCAACTATCTTATCAAAATCTAAGCCCTCTGACTTGTGAAGGGGGAATTTTTCTTCATGCCTAGTCCCACAAACAGGGCATATCCCATCGTGATTTAATCTTTCAATAAAATAATTCAGCTGGTCAATTTCCCTATCTAGGCTCGCTTTATCTTTTAAGTTAAGATAATTTTCTCTTTCCTTGCTTAAGCTTTCAATATCTTTCTCATAGGCCTTGTTTTCTAGAAGCCTTGCCTGGTCTTTCTTAAGGCTAAGAAGCTTATCTTCTCTGGCCCTTAATTTTTCCTTAAGTTCTAGGCCCTCTTCCTTAAGTTTCGCCTTATCTTCACGGGCTTGTCCATAGGTTTTTCTTAAGTTTTCTAGATTCTCATCTATATTTTTTATCTTTTCCTCTAAGTCTTGCTTTTCTTTTTCAATAGTTTTTATAGATTCGTAGGCTTTTTTATTTGATAAAAATTCACCAAGAGCTTGGTAGGTCTTTTCTTTTTCCGCTAGGCCAAGTTTGTTTTTATCTAAATTTTTGGCAAGGTCGTCTATCTTTGCCAAGTCTTTTTCTAGATTTTTTGCTTCAGCATTTTTCTCTTCCAAAAGATTTTTATCTGCCTCTAGGTTTTTAGTCAAATTTTCTATAGAATCCTGAGTCTTTTCTATTCTTTCTTCATAGATTTTGATTGATTTGGCAAAGCTAGCTAGGTCTAAGTCAGATTTTTCTTTAGATTTTTCTTCAAAATTCTTATACAAAAGATTGTAAGCCGCTTGTGATTTTTGATAAGAGCTTATATTCTCATTAGTATTTTTAGACTTCTCTAAATTTCTATAGGAATCTTTAATATTTTTATCTAGGCTATCTTCATCCTTTTGTAGTTCGCTTAATTGAGAGCTAAGGTCCTTTTCATTGTCCCCTATTATTTTAAGGATAATTTTAAAATCAAGGGCTAGGATATAATCCCCATTTATGACTTCTTTTAAAATTTCATCATAAGATATAATATTTGATAATTTATCATCAATTTCATTAATTTTATTCTTGCTTATCTTGGCTTTTTCCTTGAGCTTATCAGTTATATCCCTGTATTTTTTGGTTTTAAAAATATCAGAAAGTAGGGCTGCCTTTACATCTGATTTGGCTGATAAAAACTCCTGGAACTTGCCCTGGGCTAGGAGCATTACCTTTGAGAATTGGTCTACATCAAGACCCACTATCTCCTTAACCATGGGCTCTACATCTCTTGGCTTATCTGCCAAGAGCTTCTTCTCATCGCTTATATCAAATAGGATCGCCTTATGGCCCAGATTCCTTGGTCCCCTAGCCCCCATGGACCTTTGATTTGGATATCTTTCTATAAGATAAGTCTTTGACCCAATTTCAAATTCAAATTCAACAAAAGTATCAGGATCATCTTCCTTAAGATAGTCACTCCTCATATTTTCCTGGCTGATTTCTCTTGGAATAGACCCATAAAGGGCAAAGGATATGGCATCAAATATCGTAGTCTTACCTGAGCCTGTAGGGCCTGATATGAGAAAGATTTTCTTATCAAAAAACTTAGTGAAATCTATTTCTATTTCATTTTTGTAGGTCAAAAAACCTCGCATTTTTAGTCTCTTAGCCTTCAAAATCTTCTCCAATCACTTCTTTTAAGATTTCAACTTCTGCCCCTGTAAGCTTTCTACTGTCCTTAAAATCGACAAAGTCAGCAAAAAGCTCTAGGGGATTTTTATTGTCTAAATCTATGTCAAGGCTTTCCCCGTCCAAATCAAAGACAGACTTATTTGCATAATTTATAAGGACTGCATTTGGAAATTTGGCCTTAAATTTTGCCATGGCATTTTCAACTGTCGCCTCATCATCTAAGATAAATTTGATATAAGAATCAGACGGATCTTCTCTAATCAAATCATCAAAAAGCCCCTGCCTTACTTCAAATTCTCTAAGAAGCTTTATAGGAATTTTTTCTATTTCTAGACTATCTTTTTTTAGGTCAACTAGGGTCACAGACTTATTAATATCCTTCTTATCAAAGGAATAAGGCATAAAGGTCCCGGCATATCTTATTTTTTCTTCCTTAACAAAGTGGGCAGAATGAAGGTGGCCTAGGGCCACATAGTCAAATCTATCAAAAAGACTAGCATCCATCATGTCAGACCCGCCAATAACTAGGGGCTTTTGGCCCTCATTATAGGCTGTCTCTAGAGTACTTTCACTATAAGAAGCATAGCAGTGGGTGATTAAGACATTTCTATCATTATAATCTATCCCCTCAAGTGCAAGCTCATAAAGCCTAGTAAAATCATCAAGCTTTTCCCCAAAAAGAACCTCTCCCTTGGCAAGGGACATGAAAGGCAAGAGGTAAAAATTAACTGGGCCCTCATCATCAAAAAGGGTGACCTTATCCCTATTAAATTCACCTGCTAGGTAATATTTATTAGTCTTATAAAATCTTTTGTTGACATCAAGCCTTTTGGCTGAATCGTGGTTACCTGCTATGGCAAGGACTGGGATATCAAGATCAAAGACGATTTTTTCTATAAAATAATTATAAAGGTCTAAAGCCTCTGCACTTGCAAGGGCTGTATCAAAGATGTCTCCTGCAATCATGACAGCTTCGACCTTTTTCTCTTCAATAATTTCTAAGATTTGATCAAGGACATATTTCTGATCTTCCAAGAGTGAAAAATTACCCAGACTTTTGCCAATATGAAGGTCAGATAGGTGGAGGAGTTTCATCTCTTATCCCTCACAAAAGTAAGGGTATCAGGCGTAGAATTATAAGGGTCATACTTATAATCATTGATAACAAGCTCTTTAACCTGGTCAATATCTTCGATTTTATTTTTAATAATCTCTCTAAGCATAGCGCCCCTAGCCTGCTTCATGTAGGAGACAATTGATTTAAGCTTGCCATCACGATTTTCCTTAAAATCAACTGTGATAAACTTATCCTCATCTTTTAGAAATGGCCTGATGGTCTTGGTATATTCCTTAGATGCCAGATTTAAAACCAGGTCATCATCTTCAAAAAGCTTATTATAGATGTCCTTGCCCCAAAATTCATAAAGGTCATACATGGTATTGTCAAAATAAAGCCTATAATCACGAATCCCTGTCATCGGCCTAAGAAGGCCATATAGGGCTGATAGGATATAAACATGATCGTTTAGATAAGCTAAATCATCAAAATCATCCATCTTAAATTGCTTAAAAACAAGGCCATCATATGAATAAAGCGCCGGATTATCAAGCTTTTCAAAATCAAAATCCTGAAAATCGTAATAAGCCTTCTCGGTCAATTTATCGTTGGTCATATTGAGGTTACCCATCTCATTCATAGAAAGCTTCTTTATTTTATCAACTAAAATCCTAGTCTTGTCAGGAAAAATCAGTCCCTCTGTCTCTATATTATCAAAATGTTTAAAACTCTTGGCTGGTGAAATAATAATCTTCATAAAAATCCTTTCTTTATATATTAATATTATAACATATGAGGACACAAAAAAGACCCCTTTTTATTTAGAGATCTTTTTCTTTAACTTGTCGCTTATTAACTTTATTAGGCCTGTAATCATTAATGAGATTATGGCGAGTACTACTATGGTTCCGCCTGGTTTTAGGCCGCCGTAGTAGGATATGGTAATTCCTAAGACCATGAATATTAGGGAAAATATTAGGGATATGATGTAGGTTTGCTTGTAGGATTTGGCTATTATCAGTGCATTTGCTACCGGTATTACCATTAAGGATGTGATCATCAAGGCTCCTACTATCTTTGCTGAAATTGCAATTGTTAGGGCTGTTAGGGCTGTAAATATTGAATTAATAAGTGCCACCCTTACTCCTGCTAGCCTTGCCATTAGGGGGTTGATTGATATATAAAGCAGGGCATTGTAGAGGTAGAAGGATGCTAGGCTTACTAGGACAAATATTATACTAACCATGATCAAATCACTAGATGATACTGTTGTTATTGAGCCAAATAGGTATGATTCAAAGGATTTGCCTCCTGGGGCAAAGTCTGAAAGGATTGCCGCAAGGCCTATGCCTAGGCTCATTATGATGGCTGTGGCCATGTCGCCAAATTCTTTAAATTTTTTCCTGATTAATTCTATTGCAAAGGCTGATATTATACAGATTATAAGGGATGTCCACATGGGATTTATTGACATAATTAATCCCATAGCTATACCTGCAAGCGATGAGTGGGAAAGGGCATCTCCTATCATGGATGTCTTTCTATTTATCATGACCATACCTATCATGGGAATGATTAGGGCAAGCATTATTCCTACCCCTAGGGCCCTTCTCATAAAATCATAGTTTAACATATGACTCCCTCCCTTAATCTAAATATCTTATCCACATAGTCGCCTAAAATTTCCATCTCGTGGGTTATCATTAAAATTGAAATCCCGTGATTGGTGTTTAGGTGGACTAAGAGTTTTAGGAAGTCGTCTTTGGACTTTTGGTCAATACCTACTGTTGGTTCATCTAAGACTAAAAGGTCAGGGTTTGCTACTAGGGCCCTTGCTATCATTACTCTTTGGGCTTGTCCGCCTGATAGTTTGTTGAAGGGCCTATCTATTAGGTTTTTGATATTTAGGCTGGTAAAGATATTTTCTACATCTTCCTTGTTAGGTTTTTTGATTTTTTTGAAGATGTTAAAATCCTTGTAGAGGTTTAGGCTTACATATTCCCTGCAGGTGACAGGAAAGGCTATTTTTATAGAATCATTGACCTGTGGGACATAGCCAAGCTTGTCATAATTTTTAAAATCTTCTATGTCTATACCAAAAAGCCTTATGGACCCCTCATCCTTTTTAAGTCCACCTAGGATTAGCTTGATGAGGGTTGACTTGCCTGATCCATTTTCTCCAGAAATTACGGCAAAGTCACCCTTTTCAAGACTTAAATTTACATCTTTTAATATTAAATTTTCATTATATCCAAATTTCAGATTTTCTATTTCTATAAGCTTCATGTATATATTATGCTTTTAATATAGAATTATGCTAGAGATTTGTAGATATTTTCAAGGTTTTCTTTGATTATATCTTGGATTTTAACTTCCTTATCTAGTTCTTCTTTGCTTGCAAATTCCATAGTGTTAAGTGGAGCTACTTTTGCGCCGATTTCATCAGCTATGGTCTTTGCTGCTTTATCTGAACCGCCTGCTTCATAAAATACTGTGTTTAGCTTATTTGCCTTAGCTAGGTCTGTAACTTCCTTCATAGCCTTAGCATCTGGATCATCTGTTGATGTTAGGCTTGCAAGCGGAATTTGTTCTAGGCCAAAGTCTCTTGCTATATAGCCGAAAGCTTGGTGAGGAACTATAAATTTCTTATTTTCTACTTTAGAGAATTTGTCTGTGTATTCTTCGATTATTCCATCAAGGTCTGCTGCGATTTTTTCGTAATTTTCTTGGTAATAATCCTTATTTGCTGGGTCAATTTCTGATAATTTATCAGCTATTACCTTAGCTTGGGCTTTGACATTTACTGGAGATAGCCAGGTGTGTGGGTCAAATTCTCCATGATGGTGGTGATGGTGACCTTCTTCGCCTTCTTCATGGTCGTGATCGTGGTCTGCATCTTCGTGGTCATGGTCATGGTCGTGGTCTTCTTCACTTGCCTTGATTAGGTCTAAATCTTTTGAAGTATCTACCATTTCTATATCGAGACTTTCTTCTACAGAATCTTTCCATTCTTCCATGCCAGCACCATTTATAAATAATAATTTAGCTTCAGATAATTCTGCCATATCCTTAGCAGATGGCTCCCAGCCGTGAGATTCGCTTGTAAGGGAGTTGAAAGCTTTTACGTTGAATTTATCTCCAGCTATTTGTTTAGCTAGATTATAGATTGGATAAAAAGATCCATAAATTTCATCGCTTGCTACTTCCTTATCTGTTTTTTGAGGCTCTTCTACCTGAGTCTTAGTATCTGCTTCTTTTGGTGATTGATTACCACAAGCTGTGAAGGCTAAGCTTAGGGCCATTAACATTAATATATTTTTATTTTTCATATAATTCTCCTTTATGCAAGTTATTTGCATTAAGTATTATATAATAAATTACCCCTCTGTCAAATAAAAAGTATAATAATATCCTAAGGAGTGATAATATGAAACTTAACGAACTCTTAAAAGACAAAAACCTAAGAATTACCAAGGCTAGGAGGATAATACTTGAATATATTTTAGAGGCTGATAGCCCTGTTTCTAGCCAAAATATCTATGACGGAATAAAAGATGAACTTGCAATTGACCTTTCTACCATCTACAGAAACTTAAATATCTTAGAAGAGAGCAATCTTCTTTTTAAGACAAGCGATCTTGACGGAATAAATTATTACCAAATAAAGAAGGAAAATCACAAGCATTTTATAACTTGCAGCCATTGCCATAAGAAATTTACAATAGAAAATTGCCCAATTCATGAGCTTGAAGGCCAAATCGAAAGAGAAACTGGCTTTATTATCGAAGGCCATAATTTCGAATTTTATGGTATTTGCCCAGACTGCCAGGCCAAGATAAATGCTTAGGAAGATATTAATATACCTTTGCCTTGCGCTTAGTCTTAGTTCTTGTGATTTAGAAAATCAACCTAGCAAGGTTGAAGAAAATCAAAGCCCCTATGTCAAAGCCCAGGTCATTCAAATTATCGATGGTGATACAATCAGGGTAAATATAAACGGAAATATAGAAAAAGTCCGCTTTGTTGGAATTAATACACCCGAGATTGCAAATAGAGACCATCCAGATGAATTTATGGGGCCAGAGGCCAAAGATTTTACAGAAAAAGCTCTAAAAGATAGGGAAATTTACCTAGAAAAAGATATATCAGACAGGGATAAGTACGACAGACTTTTGCGTTATATCTGGCTAGAAAAGCCAGTAGTAAACCCCAACACAGATGATATTGGCAAAAAAACTTTAAATGGAATCCTGGTTAAGGAAGGACTTGCCTTTTCTAACTTTTATAAGCCAGATACCAAATACCAAGACCAGCTAGAAGCCCTAGAAGATCAAGCCAAGGATAAGGCTATAGGAATCTGGTCTGATGGAAAGAAAAATGCCAAGAAAAAAGTAAAAGCTAACAAAAACTCAGGCCTCTACCACCTAGAGGGAAGCCATGGCTATAAAAACACAAAAGATAAAAACGCTATAATTTTTGATAGCGAAGAAGAAGCTAAAAAAGCTGGTTTTAGGCCAGCAAAATAAAAGAACTGCATCAATTGACCTATCCCATCCGTATTGCTGATTTGGGGATTCGGTTATTTTGTGCAGTTCTTTTTCTTTGGCACGCCCTCAGGGAATCGAACCCTGATCTTGGGCTTCGGACACCCCTATTTTGCCATTAAACTAAGGACGCTTGATTGTGATGTTTGTGTAGGAGATTGGGTTTAGAAACCTAAGTGGCAAGAAGGTGTTGCCTAGGCCGCTTTCTATATAGATTGTGGATGAGCCATATTTGAATTCTCCTCTATCGTATTTTGGAAAATAACCCTCACCTGGCGCAACTAGTGCTCCTATAAAAGGTGCTCTTACCTGGCCTCCGTGGGTGTGACCTGAAAATATAAAGTCAATTCTTGGGTCGTAATTATCCCTGATTTTCTTTGAAAAATGAGATAAGACTAGGTTTAGGGAATCATTATTTGGATCAAAGGCATCTAAATTTGCCCCAAAATAACTTGTCCCATAAATATATAGGTCATTATCTCTTATTTTAATCTTTTCTCCATCATTTTGCAAAAATCTTATGCCTAAATCCTGGATTTGGGCGTAGAATTTTTCTGAATCTTGGCTTGCCTCTTCGTGATTTCCGCTTACAAAGTATGTTTTTATGCCAAGCTCATCTAGCTTGTTAATAAAATACATAGTTCTTTTAATTTTGTTATCTGTAGGATAATCTATCATATCCCCGGTTAAAAATATAAGGTCTGGGTCAAATTTTTTTATATTTCCTAGGACCTCATCTAAATTTGAAAGGACATTTGAATGGAAATCTGATATATGGGTTATTTTTATATCTGAATCGACCTTATCAGAATAAAAAGTTTCTATCTTTTCCCTGGCTACAAAGCACTGGTCGTGGTTATATTTTAGGCCAAGCCCTGCTGCCAAAGCAAGGCTTGCCAAAATCACCTTATTTTTAGTTTTCATCTGCTAAATCCTCCAAATACATCTTGTAAGACATATCTGAGGCTATCCTAAAGCCTGCTCTTGCTGAAAAGGACCTGCCTGTGATATTTGGCCCATCTACTGCACATGACCTTTTAAATTGGCTTGCTGTAAAGCGTTTAAAATATGATATCAACCATTTTTTGATAGTTTTTTCATCATATTTATCAGCAAAAGCAATTATTGCATCAGCTAAGATTTCCTTAGCCTTTTTGTGGTAGGTTAGATGCTCGTAAATAAAGAAATCTAATAGCTCGTAAGGCCCTATGATTTCTTCTGTTTTTTGGCTGATTTCTCCCTTATCCTCGCTCTTAAGCTCTGGAGATACTGGGGTTGCTAAAATATCAGTTAGGACTTCTGCTAGGTCCTTATTATCTGTAAAGTGGGCATAGGATTTAATTATATACCTAAGCTCAGTTTTCATTAGGCTAGCATTTAAGGAATAATTTGACATGTGGTCGCCATTGTAGGTGGCAAAGCCCTGCATACACTCAGATAAGTCTCCAGTCCCTATTACAAGACCCCCATACATATTGGCTAGGTTAAAGAGGACTTGAGTGCGCATCCTGGCCTGGGCATTTTCATAGGCTGTGTCTGCTGTTATTCCATTGTGGCCAATATCAGCAAGGTGCGCACTTACAGACTTGCTAATATTTATTTCTTTTAGGTCAAGGCCAAGGCTTTTTGCAAGTTTATAAGCATTTGACTTGGTCCTATCGCTTGTTCCGAAGGCTGGCATGGTGTAAAGGCCTATTTTATCCTTATCAAGGCCAGCCAATTCATAGGCCTTATTTATAAAAAGAAGGGCCATGGTCGAATCAATGCCGCCTGATAGGCCTAGAAATACCCTGTCAGCACCTATTGCCTCAAGTCTTTTTATTAGGCTAAGGGCTCCTATTTCTAGGGCTTCCTTCATAAATTCATAAGAAAATTCTTCCTTAGGTAGGTATGGAAATTTTTCTACATCAATCTTCTCTTCTGTAAAATTATGGAAGTTTGGCTCATATTCTATTTCCTGAATGTTCATGAGAAATATTCCTGTATCACCCTCTAAAATTTCACCGTCTTTGGCTAGAATTTTTGTTCCACTATAGACAAAATCTGTTGAAGACTCACCAGGGCCTGATGAGGCGTTAACATAAATAAGGTCTTTTGATAAATACTCTATATCCTTTCTAAGATCATCATCAGAGCTAATTGTTCTAGTAAAAGCTGATGGGTTCAGAATAATATCAGCTCCCATCTTTTTGAGGTCAAAGGCTTTTGGGTAGGATGCATTGTCATCTTCACCTACAGATATTCCTATTTTAAGGCCTGATACAAAGTTTACAAAAGGTTCGTAATCTAGTTCATAATCAAAGGCCTTAAAGGTGCCTTGAGGCTTATCAGAAAATATGGCTTTTTCATAATTTTTAAGTTCAGACTTAGTCACAAGTCCAAGTAGGTCTCCACCCTTAATTAGGGCTACCGCATTGTAAATACCAAATTTTGTCTTAATTGGTAGACCGATAGTAAAGGCCAAATCAAAGTTCTTACTAAATTCAACTAAGTCCCTTAGGCCGTTCTCAGCCGCCTCTAGAAGGTCGCCTTCTAAATATGAGTCGTAAAGGCTTGCCCCTGTTAGGCAAAGCTCTGGCAAACATAGAATATTTACTTTCTCTTCTTCACAATTCTTAATTATTTCTTTTATTTTTTTAAGATTGGCTTTTACATTTCCAAGAGCTACTGGGAAATTTTTAGCCGTAATTTTTATTTTTCTTTTCATTTTATCACCTAATCTTATTTTACCCCTTATGGACAAAAAAAGAGGACCCCGGAGGGCCCATCTTAAAATTTTTATAGTTTTTCTATTTCTTCGATTAGGGCAGGAACAACCTTGTGGAAGTCACCAACTATACCGTATTTAGCGTGTTTGAAGAACTTAGCTGATTCATCATTGTTTATTACTACAACAGTTTTAGCTTCTTCTACTCCCTTTAAGTGTTGCATTGCTCCAGATATACCGATTCCTATATATAGGTCTCCCTTAAATTTCCTACCAGAAAGTCCGATATATTGTCTAAGTGGTATATATTTTTTAACTTCTGCTATTGGTCTTGATCCGCTTAGAACTGAACCTGTTAGATTTGCAAGCTTCTTAGCAATTTCTACGTTGCCTTCTTCACCAATACCCATACCTATAGCTACTACTCTGTCAGCTTCTTCAACTGAACCTTCTAGATCTACTGGTTCAGCCTTTAGTTTATAACCATCAGCTACAAGAGCTGCTACTAATTTCTTAGCTGCTTCTTTTGGATCTCCTGTGAAGATTTCTTGTTTCTTTTCTGCTTCTTGAGCTACTGGTTTTTCAACCTTTTTAGCTGTCTTATCTTTTGGTAGGATGTAGCCTGAGATTACAAGTTTCATGATTTCATTTGTTCCTTCATAAATTTGAGTAATCTTAGCATCTCTGTAGTGTCTTTCTACATCTACACCCTTGATAAAGCCTGAACCACCATATAGTTGTAGGGCTTTAGATGTAAGTTTTTCAGCAAGGTCTGATGCGTAAAGTTTAGCCATTGCAGCATCCTTACCATAGCCTTTTACGTGAGCATCTTTCTTCTTAGCTGCATCATAAACTAATAGTCTAGCTGCCTTAAGCTCTGTAGCCATTTGTGCTAAGGTGAAAGAGTTGTATTGGAAATGACCTACTGCCTTACCAAATTGAATTCTATTCATTGAGTATTCTAGAGCTGATTCATAAGCACCTTGAGCTATACCTAGGGCTTGACTTGCTATACCAATTCTACCACCATCAAGGATCATCATTGCGTATTTAAAGCCCTTGTTTAGTTCACCAAGTAGGTTTTCTTTTGGAACTTTTACATCTTTAAAGTGAAGCTCAGCTGTAATTGATGATCTAATACCTAGTTTGTCGTATGGTTCTGAGAAGGTAAAGCCTTCAAAGTCCTTATCAACTATAAACATTGATATACCGTGATTACCCTTGCCTGGTTCAGTAACTGCTGTTACTAGATAGGTTTGGGCTTCTGGTGCGTTTGTTATAAAGATTTTCTTACCATTTAATAGGTAGTAATCTCCCTTATCTACTGCAGTTGTTTCTGTTCCTGCTGAGTCTGAACCAGCATTGTCTTCTGTAAGACCGAAACCACCGATATAAGTTCCATCTACAAGAGGTCTTAGATATTTTTCTTTTTGTTCTTCAGTACCAAATTCATTGATTCCCCATGTACCTAGTGAGGTATGAGCTGAACAAATTACACCTACGCCACCATCTACTCTTGATAGTTCTTCGACTGCTATAGAATAGTGTTCGTTAGTTAAGCCTGCTCCACCGTATTTTTCATCGAAAGGTATTCCCATAAGGCCCATTTGACCCATTTCCTTTACAATTTCTGCAGGGAATTCTTTAGTCTGGTCTAAGTGGAAGGCTATAGGTTTAACCTTTTCCTCAGCAAAAGCCCTAACGACTTTTCTAAATTCTTCTAAATCTCTTGGTAAATTAAATGACATATACTCTCCTTTTATTTTTATTAGATAAATTATATTGTATAAAGTGTTGTAACTTTTATATCCTAATAAAATGATACCCATATTTTATCAATCCAAACATAAAAATGATAATTATTTGCAATTGTTCATTTATTGTCAAGAAAATGTTTCTATTTCTCAAAAAACTGGTATAGTTAAGTTGAAATAATAATAAAGGAGTGCGTATGTACAATATAATAGAGGTACTTGATAATATATTCTGGGTCGGAGTAAATGACCGCAGAATTGCAAGATTTGAGAATATGTTTGAAGTTCCAAATGGAGTTTCATATAACTCTTTTGTAATCAAGGATGAGAAAAATGTTCTAATGGATTCTGTTGAGGGAGCCTTTACTAGACAATATCTAGAAAATATCAAGGCAGCCCTTGATGGTGAAGATCTTGATTATATAGTTATAAGCCACATGGAACCTGACCACTGTAGAAACATAGACTTTGTCCTAAAGGAATACCCAAATTGTAAATTTGTTGGTAATGCAAAAACATTTAAATTATACGAACAATTCTATAATGATAATTTCAAAGATAGGTATTATGAAATCAAAGATGGCGATGAGCTAAATATTGGTAAGAGAAATCTTAAATTTGTCTTTGCTCCAATGGTTCACTGGCCAGAAGTATTTATGACCTATGAAACAAACGAAGGACTCTTCTTCTCAGCAGATGCCTTTGGTGCTTTCAATGCTATAGCTGGTAATATCGAAGCTAGCAAGGTTATCCACAAGGGTGACTGGCTAGAACAAGCTAGACGTTACTATATAAATATAGTTGGTAAACAAGGAAAGATGGTTCAAAACCTATTTAAAAAGGTTGAAGGACTTCCAATCAACACTATCCTTCCACTACACGGACCTGTTTATAAGGATAAGGAATCAATCGAATTTATCCTTGAAAAATACAGCCGTTGGGCAGGATTTATTCCAGAAGATAAGGGTGTTGCTATAGTATTCTCATCAATGTATGGAGATACAGAACAAGCAAGTGATATCCTTGCCGCAGAGCTAGCTAAGCTTGGTGTAGAAGACATAGTTTTATATGATGTAAGTGATTGGGACCCATCATATCCAATAGCAGATTGCCATAGATTCAGCCACCAAGTATTTGCACCAATCAACTACAATGCTGGTCTTTATTACAAAATGGATGCCTTCCTAAGAGAGCTTGTAGGTACAGGCTATAAAAATAGAACAGTTTCTTTCTTAAACAACTGGTCATGGGGCGGAAAATCCCTTGAGATTTCAAAAGAAATCTTAGAACCGGCTAAATGTAAATACATCGGCGAAGATGTAAAAATAAATTCAGCAGTAAAAGAACCACAAATAGCAGAACTTAAAGAACTTGCTAAGGTTATAGCTGAAGATATCAAAAATACAGAAATTTAATATATTTTCTTATTAACAAAACCCCAGGTCTATCCTAAAAAATGATTGGCCCTGGGGTTCTTATTATAAAATTTCTTCTATTTTTCCCTTTAATTTCTTTGTCTCTTCATAAACATTTTCTGCATCCATTATAGCCCTTACGACACAAATCCCATCGACAGCAGAACCTTCTAACACATCTACATTGTCAAAATTAAGGCCGCCTATAGCATAGACATCTATAGCTACTTTTTCCTTGATTTCTTTTAGGGTTTCTACAGAGGTCCTTCTGGTTTTGACATGGGTTTTGGTTTCAAAAATCGCCCCCACTCCCAAATAATCAGCACCAGCTTCCTCTGCCTCTTTGGCCTTTTCTACCGACTTAGCTGTTGCTCCTATTAAGGCATCAGGACCTAAGAGCTTCCTACAAAGTCCAACTGGCATATCATCGTATCCCACATGGACCCCACAAGCCAGTGCCCAGGCTAAATGTGGCTTATCATCTATTAGCATAGGGACCTTATACTTATCACAAAGAGCTTTAACCTTTTTGCCAAGGTCAAGTATTTCCCCATCAGTTTTTTCCTTTTCCCTAAGTTGGAGGATATCCACTCCTCCCCTAAGGGCCTCCTCTATTCTTCTAAGAAATTCTTCTTCTGTGTATTTATCAGAATTTGTCACCAGATATAATTTTTTCAAATTTCTCCCTCCTTGATTTTTGCATGATCAATTATAATTTCATCACTTATTGTCCCAATCTTATCCATAAGATCTACAAAAAAGCTGTAAGGCTTATCTTTATCCGACATTTCTGCACCGATTTCCATAATTAGCATAGCAAGTAGGCTTGCATTTATGACATCGGTCACCGCTATAAAGGCTGAAATTAAGCCTGTAAGCATGCAGCCTGTTGCAGTTATATTAGATAGTTCTGGACAACCATTTTCTATTAGGTAATATTTATTGTCTTTGACTAAAATATCAATCTTACCAGTAAGAAGAACTGCCGCCTGGTATTTCTTACTTAAGTCTTGGCAGGTTTTTATCACATATTCTAGGCTCTTATCCTCATCATCTTTACCAACATCGACTCCCTTGGCAGAAGAAGCTCCCTTGGCTAGGGCTATAATTTCTGAGGCATTACCCTTGAGTAAAGAAAATTTATATTTATCAAGCAAATTTTTAGCAACGTTAAGTCTTAACCTACTTGCCCCAATTCCTACCAGGTCTATTATTATAGGTAGCCCCTTCTTACTTGCAAAAAAAGAGGCCCTATCCATAGCTTCCATCCTTGATTGATTGATATTGCCCAAATTTATTGATAGGGCATCTGCCTTTGGGGTTATATCTTCCATCTCTTGTGGATGCTCAGCGCAAATTGGCTTAGCACCCACAAATAAGATTGAATTTGCAACCATATTTATGGCTATGGGATTGGTAATGGCATGGATTAGGGGTTCTTTTTTTCTTATCTCTGCCCTAATTTTTACTAGGTCTTTTAGATTTTTCATAAGCTTGGATTCCTAAAGAATTTTGTATCTTTATCAGCATATTTGAACCTTGGAGGGTCTTTAAGAAGATAAAAGCTACTGAGCCTCCTAAGAGAGTTGCTATAAAAAAGCTTGGAATATAGTAGAATAAGGCAATGTTTTTATTTCCCAAAAATAGGGTCATTACAGGTGCTGATATTATTGCCCCGATTATTCCTGTTCCTATTATTTCACCTATGACTGCTGCTATTATTGAGCCCTTGGTCTTTCTATATAAAATTCCAGAAAGGACAGCCCCAAATACTTGGCCAGTCACTGCAAGTGGTGGAATACTTAAAAAAGTCATCCTGATAAAGGCAGTGAGGATTGCATTTGCAAGGCTATACCAAGGTCCCATAAAGACTGAACAAACTATATTTACAAAGTGAGCCGTTGGCGCAAAGCCTTCAAATCTGAGGATGGGTGAAATTACTACTCCAATTGTTACAAACATGGATAAAGTTATCATGATATAAGTTTTGTTTTTTTCTTTCATTTTACTCTCCTTTTGAGGAGTTTGGGTCTAATTTTTATATATTGGCTAATTTTTTCTATAGACTCGACAAATTCTCCTCCTATATCTTTGAAATTTGGTGCAAGGTATTAAAAATAGCGATAAATTCTTGCTACAATTATATCCTCCACTTAGCCTATAAAAACCTAAGTCAACTAAAAACTTAGATTCCAGCGCCTCCACTGCATTATTTAAAGTGGTAAATGCTCATCTCTTTTTAAATTACAACCTTTCTTTGTAAGCATCTTTTCTTAAGCGATAGAAAGTGGTCTGCCCGATCTACCGCTAAACGATCTTCACAAGAAAGTTTAATCAAAGATAAAAGTGAAATAAAAAAAGAAACAGCACAAAGACTGTTTCAAAAAAATTCATGATAAGAATCAACTCATAAAAAAGATTGCGACTAGCTACGTTGGCATTATCCAAATCAGCTAAGGTCGAAGATTAACTTCCTCTCAGATCTTTAAAGAACTCCCTTGTCTATACCTATGTTAGTATAAAATGATTTTTTTGTCAATGAAAATCGAAACTTTCCTTATAAATAAGTTTTTAGTTTATCAATTTTTTTATTAATGAAAAGTTTTTCTAAATAAAGAGGATATCTTAAGAAATTGGCAAAAAATCTTAGGATCTCTCATCTGTAATTATATGTTCTAAGCCGCAATGATCTGACTTAAGATATTCTTTAATAAAAGATGGATATGCTTTATAGTTATCAAGTTCATCAATTGGAATCCAGTGCATAGATTCTTTAAGCCCCTCCATGGTGTAGCTATTACTCTTAAGATTCTTATTGCCCTTAGGCTTCATCATGTAATAAAAGCAAATCTCATGGCAATCGACGCCTTCTAAATTAGAACTTCCTACAAAGAAATTCTCATGGATTATAGCCAAATAATCCACTTCATAATTAATTCCTGTTTCTTCGAATACTTCTCTTTTTACAGCTTCTTCAGAACTTTCCCCCAGATGTACTCCGCCACCAACGGAATAGTAATAGTCCTCTACTTCATTTCCCGCAAACAAAAGGCAATCTTCTTCAACTATAATGGCAGCCGCCCTATACCTAAACCGCTTATTACCTTTTCTAAATCCACAATCCTGATCCATCTCTATCTCCCCTAACTCTATTTTCAATTTCCACAAAAACAAAAATGACCCGGATGGGTCAACTTTGTTTTTTCTTAGATTTGATTTTTATATAATGAGAATTTTTAAACAATTTATTTAATGAATCATAAAACAAATCATAAAATGATTTTATTATCAAAAAAGCTAAAAATCTCGTTTTATAAGTATTTTTAAACTCAAATTGCTTTGACAAAATTATTGAAATGTATCCGCAAATTCTAAGAATATATGCTCAAAATTGGGCACAACCAACTGCTTTTTGCCAAAAACTTTTTTTAATTAAAGCTATAGTGTCGGCAGAACTTTCTATTTATTTTCTTTCAGAAAATAAAGACAAGTTTATGCCTCCACATAAGTCTTTCCATAACTCACACTTCGTGCTCGCTAGGACAAGGCTATAGTATCGGCAGAACTTTCTGATTATTTTATTTCAGAAAATAAAGATAAGTTCATGCCTCTACATAAGTCTTTCCATAATTTTCCTTCAGGACAAATTAGGACAAGGCTATAGCATCGGTGGAACTTTCTGCTCATTTTCTTTCAGAAAAAGAGGACAAGTTCATACCTCTGCATAAGTATTTCCATAACTCGAACTTCGTGCTCGTTAGGACAATGCTATAGCTTCGATTTCTATTACTGCTCCTTTTGGTATGTTTGCTACTTCTAGGGCGCTTCTTGCTGGTTTGTGGTCACCGAAGAATTCTTCGTATACTTCATTAAAGGCTGCGAAGTCTTCGATTTTATCTAAAAATACATTGCATTTTATTATTTTATCAACTGATGAACCTGCTTCTTCTACTATAGCTTTGATATTTTCTAGAGCTCTTTTTGTAGCCTTTTTGATATCACTTTCAAGTTCTCCTGTTGCTGGATCTAATGGGAGTTGGCCTGATGTGAATATTAAATTATCTGTTGCTATTGCTTGTACGTATGCTCCTACTGCTGCTGGTGCTTTCTCTGTATTGATTGCTTTCATATTTCCTCCTAGTTAATTTTTAAGAATTCTTCAAGGGTTAGCTTGTTATCATAGATCTCTTTGGCATTTTCAACACCCACAAATCTAAAGTGCCATGGTTGGGCCTTGTGGTGGGTTATGTTTTCTTTGCCTTTTGGATATCTCTCGATAAAGCCGTATTTATAGGCATTTTCTGCTAGCCACTTGTATTGAGCTGTCGCTTCAAATTTATCGTTATATTTGCTGCCTTCGGTAAAAAAATCGAAGGCCACACCTAGTTGGTGCTCACTTGTTCCAGGTTTTGAGGCATCTACCTCACCTGCTTCAAACATCTTTTGCTCAAGATCATAGCCTCTATAATCAGATGCTATCCTTAGGTCTAGGTTTTCCCTTGCCATATCTTGACGCATTGTCTCAAAAGCACGTCTGGCTGTCTTATCTACCCCTGGATCAAAATTAGCTGATAGTGGGTAGGCTTCACTTACATAAGCTAAGCCATTTACAACCTTTATCTGTTCATTTTTACCTAGCCTTGCAAGTCCATACTTATTTACATAATAATAGGTGTCATCTATCTTTACCTTGGCAAAGCCATTTTCACAGCCATAAAAACCTAAATATGCGCCTTCCTTAATGAATTTATCTGTTTTTGAATAATCATTAGGAAATTGGTAGGCATATTGGGTTTGCATGCATTTGACATATTCAATTAATTGATCTTGGTATGAGCTATCTTCTATTTTTAGCTCATCTGCTATATCTGTATCTTTAAAACCAATCTCTGTGGCTACATGAACATCACGTTCTTGCGTTTTCTTATCTTCGTTAGTTGCTCTGACAAGATCACCTGAAGCCATTCTGTATTCACTTGGCCTTTTGATTTGGTAGGTATCTTTTTCAGGTATGGCAAATTTGATGGTGGTGATTGTAAGTAGTGCACCTACCCCAAGCAAAATCGCCCTTTTTCTTTTCTTTCTTGCTTCGCGTCTTTTGCGTCTCTTAAGCTCTCTTATTCCTTTGTTTGACATTTTCAATCCTCTATTTATTTCAATATTTTTGTGAGTCTTTTGGATAAGTAAAATTTTGCATAATTATAAATATATTTCAATTCATAGCTTTAGCGCTGTTTTACCATTTGCTATATTCATTATAACATCTTTTGGAAAAAAAACCTAGGGCAAAATGTGGATTTTTTGATGTTTTATAAGAAAAATCCGACTTATTTGTCGGATTTTTACATTTTTTAGTTTTATTTTGACTATTTCTTAAAAATTGATACGATATAGCTTAAAAAGCTTCTGTTTTTCATATTTTTCTCTTGCAATTTTTTATCAATCTTTTTATTTATATTTATATTATTGTCTGATTGATTTTTATTTTTTACATTTTTAGAAGCTTCAATGGATTTTATCATAAGAACTTCTTGAGCATTAATATTTTTAATATTGTCTACCTTTTTATAAAAACCTGACCTATCCATTTTTCTCATCTTTACATCATCAGAAAACATTAGATCGGTGAAGTCTAATATATATTTCTTTATCCTACAATCTTCTATTGGAACTGCTACTTCCATCCTATTTCTAATATTTCTTGTCATAAAATCAGCTGATGATATATAAATTTTTGGATTAGTCTTGCCAAATTGGTAGATTCTATGATGTTCTAGAAATCTTCCCACTACTTGGTAAATTTCAAGATTGTCAGTTTTACCTTCAATTCCTGGCAGGATGCAAGTTATGCCCCTTACCATCATTTCTATTTTAACTCCTGCTTGAGATGCCCTTGCCAGCCTATTAATTAAAACCCTATCAGAAATGGAATTCATTTTTAACCTTATATAGGCTTCTTCTCCCCTTTGAGCCTTATCTATCTGATCATCTATTAGATCATATAGTCCTACTTGCATTGATTTTGGGGCAACCAAGAGCTTTTTATAAGTACCTTCGAGATTTCCTATTAGGATATTATCAAAAAGATCTTTGCAATCTTGGCCAATTACCATATCACTTGTCATGAAGGAAAAATCTGTGTAGAGTTTGGCTGTTTTTTCGTTGTAATTTCCTGTAGCTATTTGTGAAATAAAGGATATTTCTTCATTTTCATACCTGGTTATTAGACATACTTTTGAATGGCACTTGTAGTGGTCAAAGCCATAAACAATCTTACAACCAGCCTCTTCTAGCCTTGATGACCACAAGATATTATTGTTCTCATCAAATCTTGCCCTTAATTCCATTAGGGCGATGACTTCCTTGCCTGCCTCTGCTGCCTTTATTAGAGCTGCTGCAATCTTTGAATCCTTGGCTATCCTATATAAGGTTATCTTTATGGAATCAACGCTTGGATCTTCTGCTGCCTCTTCTAAAAGTCTTATCATAGGATCCATTGACTCATAAGGATATGATAAAATTAGGTCCTTTTCTAGAATTTGTTCTATCATTGGCCTTTGAGGATCGACCATGGCTGATGCTTGTGGGCTAAATTCTTCAAATGAATGTTCTTTTTGAAAATCTTCTGGAAGGGCACTTATAAAATCATAGATAAAGCCTAATTGCATAGGTGTTCTTGATGTGAAGATTGATTTTTTGTCTAAAGCGAAGCTTTTGCATAAAAAATCTATATCTAGAAGACTTAAGTCCTTGTCAACCTCTAACCTAACTGGTTCTAGCCTCTTTCTTTTTTTAAGTTTTCCCTTCATATAGGACCTAAAATCCATATCAACATCGTAATCATCATCATCAAAACTTATATCGGTATTGCGGGTTAGGCTTATAACATAGGAATTGTGGCATTTGTATCCTTCGAAGACTTCTTTTCCAAATTCTTTGATTATCTCTTCGATAAAAACATAATTTGATTCAGATATTCTAACAAACCTATCTAGCCTATCAGGTACGTAAATTATTCCGACTGTTTCCTTTGGGTTTTGACTTTTGACCTTCTTTTTTTCTAGATCAAACACTACCGAAAGGCTTAAGTTTGCGAGTCTTGGCATTGGGTGGACCCTATCTATTATCTGAAAGGAAAGAATAGGTTCGATTTTTGAATCAAAATAAATCTGACAACTACTCTTCTCTCTTTCTGATAAATCTTTTACTCTTGATATTTTTATCCCTTCTTCAGCCAAGTCATAAACAAGGTCTTCGTAGATATCATCCTTTTGTTCATACATTGGTACAAGTTTTGCTAAAATCGCATCAATCTGCTGGCTGGCCGTCATCTTTGACTTGCCATCTACAGGTTCTTTTTTAAGGTGAGATAGGTCTGTGAGAGATCCTACCCTTACCATAAAAAATTCTTCCAAGTTACTGTCATATATGGATAAAAACTTAAACCTTTCAAGTAGGGGCACATTTTTATCCCTTGCTTCATCTATGACTCTTTTGTTAAATTCAAGCCAAGATAACTCCCTATTTTGCGTAAAGCTTATATCTGTCATAGCTATTTCCTTCCTAAAAGTTTGCTATAGACATACCCTTCCCTAACACCTGTTTGGCTAACATTTATTGTATCGATTGAGAAAAATTTACAAATTTTATTTAAAATTATCATTCCTGGCAAGAGAGTGTGAACCCTATCAGGTTTGACAGCAAGAATCATATCTAGCTTAGACCTGTCATCTGCCTTTAAGATTTCCTTAAGCATCTTATTAAATTCGCTTGCATCCATGCTTCTAACGCTATCATCAAGCTTATAATATTCCTTGTAGAATTTTAAGCTAGCCCTAGCAGATCCACCTACTGCTGCAAGAATTTTTTGATCTTCTGCATACATAAGGCTATCTTCAAGAAGCTGATCAATGCGTTTTTCAATTTCTTTCTTATCAGATTTGTCTGCAAATAAGCCATCGACATAGTCATTAAAGGCTGATAAAGAGCCAATTGACAAGGAAACTGATTTTATAACCTTTCCTTGATCAATTAGGACAATTTCTGAAGAACCGCCACCTATATCTGTAAGTACACCCTCTGCTACTTCTGTTGAAATAGCCGCACCTACAAAGGCAAGCTTAGCCTCTTCTTCGCCTGAAAGTATTTCTACATCTAGGTCCAGCTTATCCTTGATCAGATTTAAGACATCTGCCCTATTTGCCACATCCCTTACAGTAGCTGTGGCGAAAGGATAAACACCATCAATATCATCAAAATTATCCACAACTGCCTTAAATTTCCCTAAAGTGTGTAAGAGTCTTGAAATGCCCTTTTCTGTAAGCCTGCCCTTTTTAACGAAAGATTTTAGAGAAACTTGCTCTTTTTCTGAAAATAGATTAATAGCTTCGCCATCTTTTTCCTTATAAACTGATAGCCTTACGGTATTTGAACCAATATCCATTATTGCATAAATCATTTGATATCTCCTAGGTAATTTAATTTGTAATCAACTTCCATTATTTGGTCAATCAGTCTTTCTGTCTTGGCTGATTTCTTTGTCATAAATATATTTACCCCTTTTTCGCCAGATCTTAGGTCTAATTTATCTGCTAAATAAATTGCAGGATCTATGATATTTGCCTGGCAAGTGAGATTTTTTTGTATTTGGTCTTTAATCAGCGGGTAATGAGTGCATCCTAGAATTATATTTTCAAGAGCCTTGTCATTGGCAGGATATAAATATTCTCTAAGTGCCTCATCAAGGTCAGGTCCCTCAAGATATCCCTCTTCGATTAAATCTACAAGCTTAAGAGCTGCCATTTCATAGACTGTGGCATCTTTTTTTGCCTCTATCTTATTTTTTATATAATGACTTGATATTGTGGCCTTGGTGGCAAGGGCTAGGTAATCTCCCTCATATTCAAGGCTTGCCTCAACAGCCATATCTGTAATGGCAATAAATTTCTTTTTGAAATGCTCTATAAGGTAATCCTTGCAAGTAACTGAGATTGTATTGCAAGCAATTATATAGAAGTCTATATCAAATCTTTCTAAAAATGTGACAAGCTCTATAGCAAATTTTTTAATTTCTTCTTTTGGCCTATTGCCGTAAGGGACTCTTAGGTTATCCCCTAGATAATAGAAATTGGCGTCATTTTTCTTAGCTAGCTCATTTAAAACAGCAATTCCACCTAGTCCTGAATCAAACACGCCTATATTAGTCATCTATAAGGTCCACCTTTTCTACAAAGTCATAGGCATCTTTGAGATTCTCATAGGCCTTATCAAGAGTCTCATCGTCAAAGAAAATCCCAAACACCGTAGCTCCAGAACCTGAAACAAGGGCCCTAGAAGCTCCGTTGGCCAAAATATTTTCTTTGATAGTATTTAAGTGAGGAAAATCTCTGAGGACTACTTCCTCCATCACATTTTCAAAACTATCGATTATCTCAGACTTACCCTTTTCTAAACCTACAATGATTGCCTCATTATCGATATGACCATAGGTTTTTGTCCTCCTATAGACATAAGATGATGCGATTTCTGTCCCATCATTTATAAGGAGGAGTTTCATCTTAACTTTATTGGTGAAAGGTGTTATTATCTCGCCAATTCCCTCAGCCCTTACCAGGCTATCTTCAAAGAAAAATGGAATATCAGCCCCTAGGGTTTTTCCAATCTCAGCCATTTCTTTTTTTGAAAGACCCAGGTCCCAGAGCTCATTTAAGGCCTTGATTGTTTCAGCACAATCTGTAGACCCTCCCGCAAGGCCTGCTGCAAGGGGAATATTTTTCTTAAGTTTGATAGCTACTCCTAGGTCTTCTCCCTTCTCATAAGCTAAAGGAGCTAATTTTTTGTAAGCCTTGTAGATCAAATTATCTGTCAAATGACCTAAATCTATATTAGACTGGTACTCCAATTCACCTGTCCATGTCTTTTTAATTTCTAACTTATCATATAAGCTAATCCTTGCCATGATTGTATCTATATCGTGATAGCCATCGGCTCTCTTCTTTAGAATATCAAGGCTTAAATTCACTTTTGCAAAACATTTTTTAATCATATATACCTCAAAATTATTATATCCTTTATGATTATTTTTTCTATACTTTATCTAAATAGCTTGACATGAAAAATAAAGGGTATATAATAAAGCATAACAAGCGATGATAGGAAGAGTAATCTTACATAAATCCTCTAGCGAGTCTTGTACAGTGGAAGAAGACAGGTAAGGGTAAGATGAAGAGAGTCTTTGAGCTTAAGACCTGAAATAAGAGTAGGGCCTTAGGGGTGTGCCCCTTACAGCATAAGGTATGATAGTACTTATTAAGTCTTATTTTGTGAGAAATAAGAAAAATTGGGTGGCAACACGGTAAACTCGTCCCTATAGGGAGGAGCTTTTTTTATGCCCAAAAAAGAAAGGAATTTATAATGAAAAAACTATTAATCGGTGTCCTATTAGCAGGACTAATGACAGGATGTGGATCAAATAATAATACTAAGGATGCTAAGGAGGCAGAAAGCGCAGATAAATTACCAGGTATCCTTGCAGATGGAAAATTAACTGTAGCAACTAGTGCAGACTTTGCCCCATATGAATTTTATGAGGGCGAAGATATTGTTGGTATCGACCCAGAAATTGTAAAGGCTATTGGTGAAAAATTAAAAGTTGACGTAGAAATTAAAGATATGGACTTTAACAACATCATAGCATCAATTGGTTCGGGCAGGGCCGATATAGGTGCTGCTGGTATGACTGTAGATCCAAAAAGGCTTGAAAATGTTAACTTTACAGATACTTACGCATCTAGTACTCAAATATTCTTAATAAAGAAAGATAGCGGAATCAAATCAAAAGATGACCTAAAAGATAAAACAATTGGTAGCCAACTTGGTACAGTAGGAAATGAGATAGCTGAAGAAGAATTTGATAAAGTATCCGCCTTTGCCAAATATCCTGATGCAGTTCTTGCCCTTCAAAATGGAAAAGTCGATGCAATCTTAATGGACAAAACTTCAGCAGAAAAATTCCTAGCTGCCAACGATGACCTAGAAATAATGGAAGCTGACTACGAATCTGAAGACTATGCCTTTGCTATTGGTAAGGAAGAAGATGAAGCAAAAGAGATAATAAATAAAGCTATCAAAGAACTACAAGACGATGGCACAATCGAAGAAATTGTCAAAAAATATAAGTAGGCCCTAATGTTTGACTTAATTAAGACAAATCTCTTAGATGATAACCTATATGTTTACCTGCTAGAAGGGCTTAAAATAACCCTTCTAGTGAGTATAGTATCCCTGATATTATCCTTCATCCTAGGCCTAATCCTTGCTATAATCAAAAAGTCCAAGCTAGACCTCAATCCAAAATGGGACAATCCAAAAGGCTTTGCCCTTAATCTTCTTGATAAACTAGCAGGCCTATTTATAACAATAATAAGGGGGACTCCATCAACCATCCAACTACTAATTATGTTTAACGTAATCCTAGTAGGACTTGATAACCTGGTAATCATTGCCATAGCAACCTTCACCTTAAACTCAGCAGCTTATATGTCTGAAGTTATAAGAAGCGGACTAAATTCAGTGGCTAAAGGAGAAGTAGAAGCAGCAAGAAGCCTTGGCTTATCATATAGCCAAGCACTTTTTAAGATAAGCCTTCCCCAAGCCTTAAGAAATGCCCTCCCAGCCCTAGGCAACGAAGTAATAACCCTCCTAAAGGAGACATCAATATCAGGATTCATAGGCCTAGCAGACCTAACTCGTGGGGCATCAATAATAATATCCAAAACCTTTAAGGCCAGTGTCCCTTACCTTGCGGCAGCCCTAATCTATCTAATTATAGTAATTCTAATAGAGCAAGCCTTCAAAGCCATGGAAAGGAAGGTAAAACATGTTAGAAGTTAAAAATCTCCACAAGTCCTTTGCAAACAACGAAGTTCTAAAAGGAATAGACTTAAAAGTCAATAAGGGTGATGTAATATCAATAATTGGCCCTTCAGGCTCAGGAAAATCAACCTTCTTAAGAAGCCTAAACCTCCTAGAAGAGATAGATAGCGGCGAGATATTATTTTTAGGAGAAAATGTAAAAGATATAAATATAAATAGTCTTAGAGAAGAAATAGGTATGGTATTTCAAAATTTCAACCTCTTTTCTCACTTGACAATAATAGACAACCTAACCCTAGCTCCAGTCCTAAGGGGCAAGCTAGATAAGGAGCAAGCCCAATTAAAGGCAAAAGAGCTCCTAGAAAGAATCGGTCTATCAGATAAGAAAGACTCCTATCCAGATGAGCTTTCAGGTGGTCAGAAGCAAAGGATAGCAATAATAAGAGCTCTCATGATGAATCCAAAAATCATGCTCTTTGATGAACCAACCAGCGCCCTCGATCCAGAAATGGTAGGAGAAGTCCTAAATCTAATGGCAGATCTTGCAAATGATGCCATGACAATGCTTGTAGTAACCCACGAAATGGCCTTTGCAAGAGAAGTATCAAACAGGCTAATCTTTATGGATGCAGGAAAAATTATCGAAGAAAGTAAGGACCCAAAGGACTTCTTTGCAAATCCAAAAACAGATAGGGCTAAAGATTTCTTAGGAAAAATAATTTGACAAAAGATAAAAATCATAGTATCATTTAATAGTGATACTAAGCGGGATTGGCGGAATTGGCAGACGCGCAAGACTAAGGATCTTGTGACCGATTTTAGGTCGTGGAAGTTCAAATCTTCTATCCCGCACCAAACTTAATTAACATAAAAAAAGAAGGCGTTGACCTTCTTTTTTTGTAGTTATATTTCTAATTTTATAATTTGCTAATGTATTTACATTTTTTAATTCGCCATATTTTAAACCTAGATAAAGTTTTTCCTATTTACAATATTTTACATAAAATTAATCTATATCTAATTTAAATATCACCCTTATCTTCAACTTCTTTATGCTTCTTCTTATCCATCAAATAGGCATAGATTAGGCCCACAATTACCATGATTGGGATTTCAAATCCGTTTAAATCAAATAATTTGGGGATTCCTATTACTATTATTACAAAGATTAGATCAAAGTTTATATAGGCCATCCAGCTTTTGTCCATGATTTTGTAGTTGTGATAGACCATCATTATGATGCCTGCTATGTATATGATAAAAAATATGAATTCTAGGTCTCTATAGCCCCTAAAATAGCTTAGGCCAAGGCCACCTAGGATTTGGACTAGGTATTCAAATAAATATATGCTCATGACTTGCTCCTTTATTTGATTATATCAAAAAAACGGCAGTTTTTAAACCGCCGTTTGATGTTTTAGATAAATAAGCCTGCACAAACTACTGATACTACTGTCATTAGCTTGATTAGGATGTTTAGTGATGGGCCTGAGGTGTCTTTGAATGGATCACCTACTGTATCTCCCACTACGCTTGCCTTGTGAGCTTCTGAACCTTTACCAAATTCTCCATCAAGTGTTTCGATGTGTTTTTTAGCATTGTCCCAAGCACCACCTGCATTTGACATGAATATTGCAAGTAATACTCCTGTTACTAAAGCTCCTGCAAGAAGGCCGCCTAGGGTTTCTGGTCCAAAGACCTTGCCTACAAATATTGGCACTACTATAGCAAGTACGCCTGGTATAATCATTTCTTTTAGGGATGCTGCTGTTGAGATTTCAATACATTTTTGATAATCTGGTTCGCTTGTTCCTTCTAGTAGACCTGGGTCGTTTTTAAATTGTCTTCTTACTTCTTCAATCATTTCTGTTGCAGCCTTACCTACTGAGTTCATGGTTAGGGCTGAGAATAAGAATGGTAGCATACCACCTACGAACATTCCTGCTACTACCTTAGAATCTAGGATTGAGATTGTTTCTAGCTTTAGAGTTTCAGAATATGTTACAAAAAGTGATAGGGCTGTTAGGGCTGCTGATCCTATGGCAAAACCCTTACCTATGGCTGCTGTTGTATTACCAATTGAGTCTAATTCGTCTGTTATATCTCTAACATGACTTGGAAGTTTTGCCATTTCGGCGATTCCTCCAGCATTATCTGTGATTGGTCCGTAAGCATCTACTGTTACAGTTGTTGCTGTTGTTGAAAGCATTCCTACTGCTGATAGGGCTATACCAAAGACTCCATCTGCCCAGAAGGCTACGATTATTCCAAGTCCTATAAGGATTATTGGATAAACTGTTGAAAGCATTCCTGTTGATAGACCTGCTATGATGTTTGTTGCAACACCTGTTTTTGATTCTTCTGCTATATTTTTTACAAATTTATAATGGTCTGATGTATAAATTTCTGTCAATAGTCCTATCAAAATACCTACTATGATGCCTGTAATTATAGCTAGGGCTGCTCTTAAGTTTCCAAAATATGATAAGGAAAGGATAAGGGCTGCTACAATAACTATAGATCCTGATAAGTAGATTGTTTGCATTAAAGCTGATTGTGGACTCTTGTGTTTCTTTCCTAGGAAAAGAATTGTTGATGCAATTGATGCAAGGATTCCGATTGATACTAATAGTAGGGTAAATTTAAGTCCTACTTCACCATAAGATACAAGACCTAGGGTTATGGCTGAGATGATTGCTCCTGCATAGGATTCAAATAAGTCTGCTCCCATACCTGCAACATCACCTACGTTATCTCCAACGTTATCTGCAATTACTGCTGGATTTCTTGGGTCATCTTCTGGAATTCCTGCTTCAACCTTACCTACAAGGTCTGCACCAAGGTCAGCAGCCTTTGTATAAATACCACCACCAACTCTAGCAAATAGAGCTACAGATGAGGCACCTAGGGAATAACCCATTACAATTGCTGGATCTCTAAAGATCATAAAGCTTACTACAAGACCTAAAAATCCAAGTCCTGTAACAGCAAGTCCCATTACTGAACCACCTGTAAAGGCAAGCTTTAGGGCTCTAGATCTACCACCCTCCATAGCTTCGTTAGTGCATCTTGCGTTAGATTCTGTAGCTGTAAGCATTCCTATAAAGCCTGTTAGCATTGAAAAAGCTGAACCTACTATATAGCAAATCATAATCCTATAATCTAGGAAAATAGCTATAAGGATTGAAACTACAACTACAAAAATAGCGATAAACTTATACTCACTTGAAATAAAAGTCATAGCTCCATTTTTGATATAACCTGATATCTCGCTCATTCTTTCTGAGCCTTTAGAAACAGGTAATATCCTCTCTCTTATGTTGAAAGCCATTAGGACTAAAGCCAAAATAGCTACAAAGAGGGATAAAATTTCTATAAACATATTTCCTCCTAATGTTATTAAATTTTTATGGGCTGTATGATTCAAATTATAAATATAAAAGTTTCCAAAAAGAAATTTCTTAATAATATTCCAAAAAGAAAAATCCTTAAAATCATACTGCCTCATATTATATACTTAATTATACTTATTTTTTAACCAAAAACTATCATAAAAGTGAAAGTTTTTGATAAATTTAAGATTTTTCTTAAAAAAACTAAATGTCACAAATAAAAAAGGATGCCGGCGCACCCCTTCTAATTGCTTATTGAAATTTATATATTTTTTATTATTCTTATTGTTCTTCGTAAGGCAATAAAGCTACTTGTCTAGCTCTTTTGATTGCTCTTGTTATTTCTCTTTGGTGTTTAGCGTTAAGACCTGTAACTCTTCTTGGAAGAATCTTACCTCTGTCAGTAATAAATCTTTTAAGAGTTTCGATATCTTTGTAATCTATTACTTTAGATGGGTCTTTAACAAATGGATCAACCTTTTTTCTTGGTTTAAATCTTCTTACTGCCATTGTTATTCCTTTCTCTATAATCTAGAAGGGAATTCTACCATCGTCTTGGATTTCAGTAAAGTCATCATCAAAAAAGTCATCATTGCCGCCAAAGTTATTTGAGCCTTGGTTTTGTTGATTATAATTTTGATTCTGGTAGTTGTTAGTTTGAGAATAATTGTTATTATAGGTATCTTGGTTGTCACCTGGGAAAGATCCACTATTAGCTGATCTTTGACCGTCATTTCTTGAGCCTAAAAACTCAACATTATCAGCAACAACATCTGTTGTATAAACAGTCTTACCTGTTTCTCTATCTTGGTAGCTTCCTGTTTGAATCCTACCTTCTACTGCACATTGACTTCCTTTGCTGAGGTATTTAGAGGCATTTTCGCCTTGTCTACCCCAAACTGTGATTCTTGGAAAATCCGCTGTTTGACGATTAGATGCTTCCGCTTCTTCTCTTCTTTCTCTGCTTAATCTTCTATCAATAGCTAAATTGAATGTACAAACCGCTTGGTTTGATTGTGTGTACCTTAACTCTGGGTCCCTTGTTAGGCGACCTATCAGTATAACCTTATTCAAATTAGTCCTCTTTTCTTATAACCATGTATCTAAGAATTGAATCAGATAGTCTTAATCTTCTTTCGAATTCTTTGATGTGATCTGGTTCAGCTTTGAAGTCTACGATATAGTAGTAACCATCTTTAAGATCGTTAATCTCATATGCTAGTCTTCTCTTTCCCCAATCATCAACTGATACAACTTCGCCATTTTCTTCGATATGACCTTTAAATCTATCAAGAAGAGCTACTCTGTCAGCATCAGCTAAGTCAGTTTTGAAAATCAATACTGCTTCATATATATTCATATTTTCACCTCCCTATGGACTATTGACCCCGTTTATACTACGGAGTAGAGAATTCCTAGTAATAATACTCCTTTAGCATCCTTATGTCAAATAATATCTTTAGGGATATTTATTTTCTAAAAGGGGTAAGTATTAATTAAGAAATAAAGGAGGCAAATATGAAATTATTAGAAGGAAAAGTTGCAATCATAACTGGCTCATCAAGAGGTATTGGTTATGCTGTTGCGGAAAAATTTTTAGATAATGGAGCAAAAGTTGCTGTTCTTGGTTCAAAAGAAGAATCTGCTAACAAGGCTCTTGCAAGCTTAAGTGAAAAATATGATCAGGAAAATTTTAAGGGTTACTGGCCAAAGCTTACCGATGAAGAAAGTGTAAAAGAATTTGTAGAAAAAGTCCTAAGTGACTTCGGCAAGGTTGATATCCTAGTAAACTGTGCAGGAGTTTCAGATAATATCCCAAGCCTTGATGCTGACCTTGCTCATTTTGCCAATGTAATGAATATAAATGTAAATGGAACCTACAATATGATCCACAAGATCCTTCCTCATTTCATAGAGAAGAAGGGTGGGGTAATTGTAAACTTCTCATCAATGGTAAGTAAAAATGGCCAACAACTTGGAGTTGCCTATCCGGCAAGTAAATTTGCTATAAATGGCCTAACCATATCCCTTGCTAGAGAGCTTGGTCCTTATGGAATTAGGGTAAATGCAGTTGCTCCTGGTGTTACAAACACAGACATGGTAAAAGTCCTTCCTAAAGACCAAATCGAACCTGTCAAACAAATGATTCCACTAAAAAGGATTGGCGAACCAGAAGATGTGGCAAATGCCGTCCTATTTTTAGCAAGCGATATGGCTTCCTACGTATCAGGAGAAATCCTCTACTGTGACGGGGCAACCTTTATGTAGCTTTTATTTAAAAATTCCTAGGTCCATTTTTGGATTAGGAATTTTTTATTTGGGCAAGAAAAAAGAGGCCCAAGCCTCTTAATCTTTATATTCCAACAACATCTCCCACATCTATACTAAACATCAAGCCTACTCCAGGCTGATTCATATCTCCTAGGACTTCCTTAACAGCATCCTTGGCAGCCCTTAGATCTTCATCATCAAGAAGGGTAAAAATCGTCTTATTATAAGGTCTATTATTATCCATAACCGACCTTAAAACCCCACCAAAAAGCGGTATATCTCCCTCAATAAGGGCTGATCCCATACCCTGAGAATCAAGGATTGTCGCCCCTGTAACACCCACATCCACAAATTTTTCTAAGATGTCATTTAATTTTTCTGTCTTATTTAAAACTAAAAATAACGCCTTCATGACTTTTTCTCCTTTACTAGCTTTCTTTTTAAACCGTCCACTTCGCCTGCCTTTGTAATTGATACCTTGGCAAGGATTGGCCCTAGGATTTCAAATATCAAGACTGAAAATAAAATAACTGTAATTATCTCGTTCGCAAAGTCTGGTAATTCTCTTGCTACAATCATTGATAAACCAATAGAAATCCCGCCTTGGGATAAGAGAGATAGACCTAGCCATTTGACAACTGTCTCTTCGGCACCCACAAGCTTAGCGCCAAGCGATGCTCCAGATATTTTTCCAGCTGCTCTAGACAGGGCATAAAATATTCCAAGTGATCCTATTGACATAAGGACTGATAAGTCAAGCTTAGCCCCTGCAAAAGTGAAAAACAAGAGATTGATAGGTGGGGCAAAATTATTTATATTATCAAAAACCTTTCTTGAATTGTTATGATAATTTACAAGCACTCCACCCACAACCATATTCACCAAAAGTGATGAAAGCTTGAAGAAATTTGCAAGACCAGTTGATAATAAAATTACTGTAATAATTGCCGAAAGCTCATCATCCTTTGACCTAACTTTCTTAATTAAATAGGTAAATACTAAGCCAATTAAAAGTCCTAATAAAAATGACAGGGCAATTTCTATCAGCGGACTAAGTATCATCATAGGTATTGATAAGCTCTTTTCTCCAATGGCAAATTTGGCCAAGGACATAGAAACTCCAAAGCTTATAATTCCAAGGACATCATCAAGGGCTGCAACTGGTAAAATTGTCTTGGTAAGTGGCCCATAGGCTCTAAATTGCCTAATAACCATCATTGTCCCTGCTGGAGCAGTAGCTGCTGACATAGAAGCTATGATAATTGAAAAAACAAAGGACTTGTCCAAAATAAAATACATGACTGAAAATACTAAAATCAAGACCCCAAGGACCTCAAAAACAGTGATTACAAAGACGTCCTTGCCAAGCTTTTTCAAATCTTCTAGCCTAAACTCACTTCCAATCGAAAAGGCAATAATTCCTAGGGCAAACTCATTTACAAAGTCGACCATAGGCTGGTTAGCCTCACTTAAAACATTTAAAAATGAAGGTCCTAATAACAAACCAGCCACTATATAACCTGTGACATTTGGCAATTTAAACCTTCGTGAAATCTTGCCTCCAATAATTCCCAAAAAAATCATCAGGGCTAATTTAATCTGAATATCCAATAAAATCCTCCTCCATCCTTATTTCATAATTTTATAAGATATATTATAATACATATATATTATACTATTTAAGTAAATATAAGCTAATCTTGTCAATTTATAGGCAAAGAAAAAGACTAGGAGTTCCTAGCCTCTTGAATATCAGCATTAATTTTCAATTTCTCCTAAGCTATAAATAGCATTGGCAATGGCTTTGCTCATGACATCAGCTGCCAAGGCGCCAACCAGGTTAATATCTGCCTTGATTTTATTGGTAGCTAAGGAGAATATTGTATCCCCATCCATCATTGTGTGGACTGGATTAATCGATCTAGCATAGCCATCATGGGCCATGCCGGCAATTTTTGTAAGCTCAGTCTTAGTAAAGGTCGCATTGGTTGCTACTGCCCCAATTGTTGTGTTAGTTGGCTTGATATCAGCAAAAGATCCTAGGATTTGGTCTAGGTAATCCATGGTTTTTACCATCTTGCCATCTATAGTTGGTCCTGCGATTTGAAGGCCCTTATGGTAGTCATAGATATCTCCAAAGGCATTTACAGCAACGATTGCAGATACAACTAGGTCACCCCTTTTTATTGAAGCTTGGCCAAGACCTGATTTCATCAAATGGTCTGGACCAAGGCCCTTGGCAACTGTTGCTCCAGTCCCTGCTCCAACTAGTCCCTGGCTCTTATCTTCATAGTTTGCATTTTCATAAGCCTTTTGAGTCATGGCTTTGTTTGGTCTTGCCTTAGAACTTTTATAGGCTAGGTCAAATAAAACCGCCTGGCTAATTATTGGCACGACTCCCACACCTACATTAAAACCAATCCCTTCATTTTCAAGGATTTTCATCAAAGCCGAGGAAGCCTCAAGTCCATAGGCAGACCCTCCTGAAAGGATAAGGCCGCTTAGCTCTGAAACTTGGTTTAGAGGATTTAATAGGTCAGTCTCTCTAGTGCCTGGCGCCCCTCCCCTTACATCAACTCCTGCGGTATTACCTGGATCTGGAAGGATTATGCTTAGGCCTGTGCCTCCCTCTAAGTCTTGGGCGTGACCTAATTTTATATTTCCAACATCAGTAAAATATCCACCATACATTAGATATCCTCGTTTCTATACTTATCCATCATTGACCCAAAGACATCTGATGATGAAGGTGGGGTGTAGGAAATAGCATTTGCCCCTGCATCGATGGTCTCTAGGATGGATTTGCCGTCCTTACCACCAGTGGCAATTATAGGGAACTTATCTCCAATATCAGCCCTAATGTGGGCAACTAAATCTGCTGTATACTTGCCCCCTGATACATTTAAAATCTCTGCTCCTGCCGCAATTTTTGCCTTGTAATCATCCTTAAGGGATGTCACAGTGGCTATGACTGGTATGTCTACAAATTTAGAAATCTCTTCTATATCTTCGTGAGGAATTGGCCCATTTACTACCACTCCATAGGCTCCTGCAAGCTCAGCATAATAGGCTATCGCCCTTGACCTTGGTCCTTGAGTTGTTCCCCCACCCACTCCTATAAAGCAAGGCACGCTTGCAATAGAAATTATAGATTCTGTTATAGAATTAAGGGGTGTGTATGGATATACTGCCATAATTGAGTCGGCGTTTGAATTTCTAATTATTGCAAGGTCTGTCGTAAATAGCAGAGATTTAATTCTCTTATCAAAAATCTTGATCCCGCTTGCCTTATAAATTTCTTCTGGTACTGATATAAATGATTTTCTAAGTTTGGAATGTACCTCGGGTACGAATTTTTTATCTGTCATAATATTAATCCCTGTTAAATAAATCTCTAGTGTAGACCCTTTCTCTTACATCTATAAGCTCGTCTTCAAGCCTATTTGCTAAGATTAGGTCTGCCTTTTTAAAATCTTCTAAATTATTAACGACCTTCATGCCTTCAAAATCATCGCCGTCAATATTTGGCTCATATATAATTAAATTTGCTCCCTCTTTTTTGAGATTTTCAATCACATCAAAGATAGCAGACTTTCTAAAATTATCTGAACCCTTTTTCATAACCAACCTATAGATGCCGATTAAGTTTGGCTTCTTATCCATAATGTCCTTGCTTAGATAATCTTTTCTGATATCATTGGAATCAATAATTGCCTTAAATAAGGCATTTGGTATGCCGGCAAAGTTGGCATAAAGCTGCTTGGTGTCCTTTGGCAAGCAATAACCGCCATAACCAAATGATGGGTTATTGTAATGGTCGCCAATCCTTGGATCAGCTGAGACACCCCTTATAATATTTTTAGAGTCAAGTCCCTTGGCCAAGCTAAAGGAGTCTAGCTCATTAAAAAAGGCCACCCTTAGGGCAAGGTAAGTATTGGCAAATAGCTTTACAGCCTCAGCCTCGCTTGAGCCCATAAGAATAAGTTCTGGGTCATTTAGGGCTTCTTTCTTATAAAGACTTCCGATTTTCTCTCCAAAGCCCCCTTCATTTGAAACAATAATCCTAGAAGGATTCAAAGAATCGTAAAGTGCCCTGCCCTCTCTTAAAAATTCTGGCGAAAATATTATATTGTCACATCCATATAAGTCATTTATTTTTTTGGTGTAGCCTATTGGTATAGTTGATTTTATAAGAATTGGCAAGTCTTTCCTTATAGCCTTAATCTCCTTTATAGCATCGTCTAAGAAAGATGTGTCAAAATAAGATTCCTCCTCATCATAATTTGTAGGAAGAGCAAGGATTACTAGGTCGCTGTCCTTAAAATCATCTACTCCACTAGTCTTTGCCACTAGATTTAATTCTTTGTTCTTAAGATAGTTTTCTATGTAATCATCCTTAATTGGTGATATATTGTTATTGATAAGGTCAACTTTTTCTTTACTTATATCTACCCCAACCACCTCTTCTGATTGAGCTAGCAAAATAGCATTTGAAAGGCCCACATAGCCCATGCCAAGTACAACAATTTTCATATTTCCTCCTGATGTCTTCTGACTTATCTATATTAGATTTTACAATATTTAGCGACTTTTACAATTATTTAGACCTTATAAAAGCGACAGCTTCGTAGGGTCTTAAGAGGATATTTCTATAAAGACTCCTTGATGTATAAGAACCTAGCAAATATTTATATTCTTTGTAATCCATAACCTGGTAGCCTATATCAATTAAGACTTCATTTTGGCCCCTATTTGCTAAGAATAAAATCTTTTCGTCATCTTGCTGCCTAATAAAGGCTATAATTTCAGATTCTTTTGGGAGAATTTTCCTAAGGCCTCTTACCCTAGCGATTTTGCTTTTAAGATCAAATAGCTTTCGTAAAAATATCACATCATCAAAATCTAAATCACTCTCATTTACATAAAGGCTAGATTTCAGGAAAAATAAGGTCATGTAAATCATCCTCTTAGCATAGATTGGATAATTTCGGTAATTAATTCCATCCTGCCAAAAATTTGAATAAGTCAAACAAAGTCCAGACCCAGTTTCCCTAAAATTTAAACTAAGCTTAAGTAAATCTCTTACCTGCCCATCATAGCCAATTAGGCTTAGGCCAGGAAGCTTGGGATTTGATAGGGACCTCATACTTAGATTCTGATTTTTAAAGGTTCCAAGGCTTGTAATTTCCTTATTAAAAAAGGTATTTTTGTTAAGCTCTCTTATAGCTTCAAAAAGTCCCAAACTAGAACTTTTTAAATTTTCCAGACCTTCTAAATTTAAAAATGAAATCCCATGCTTAATTAAATATTCAATAAAATGATAAAGGCTTTTTCTAATTTTCGGATCAGAAAAATCAATGGCTGAAGCAGGTTTAGAAAGTAAAGCTGCCATCAAATCCCTAAGGTCGAAGCCTAGGCCGAGCCCCAGACCTTGCTTATTATAATAATCATTAAGATTAAAAAGTTCTTTTATCCCTGCCTCATTAAGCTTATCAGAGAGCCTTAAAATTATATAATCAGCACCCAAAGACTTATAAAACCTTGTATTTACTTGTAATTTCTTAAAATCTTTTAGATCAGTCCCTATAATTATTATATCGCCCATATCATCTTTCTATTTTTCTTAAATTTATTTAGCAAGAGTCAAAAGACCTGCGCAAAAGGAAAATTTTTCAAAGTTTATATCAGGAAAGGATTTTTTTATTTCATCATATACAAAATAAATCTCATCATCATCCCAATATTTTTCCGCTTCTCTCTTGCAAGCGTCCAAATCCCTACGGCTTTCAAAGGTCACATCACCAATATATATTTTTCCGCCATCATTAAGGAGAGTAAGTAAAAACTTTATGAGGACTACTTTCTCCTTATCATCCAAATGGTGGAGGGAATATGTTCCAACAATGGCATCATATTTTTTATCAATCAAATCACTAGCTAGGCCATCAGCAAGATTTCCTAGGTATAAATTTCCCTTTGGCATCTTTTCTTTAGCTAGCTTTAACATCTCTTCTGAAAAATCTTGACCGAAAATTTCAAGACCCTGGTCATATAGGGCCTTAGCTAACCTTCCTGTGCCAAAGCCCAGGTCTAATACTCTATGAACTTTAGAATTTAAAATCCTCTTATAAATCTCATTTATAATTTCCTTATAACCGGCAAAGGGATAGGACTTTTCATCATCAGTTTCTTCTACTGTCTGATCATAAGTTCCTGCCCATAAGTCAAAGCCTTTATTATCTAGCATTGTCTCCTCCAAGATTAAAACTCACTTATTATAAGTACTTTTTGCTTAGATTATACTCCTTTGCATAAGTTTGAAAAAATGTATAATAGACCAGAAAGGAAAAATATGTTAAAACTTAAAAATATATCAAAAATTTATCACACTCAAGGCTTTTCACAAAAGGCCCTTGATGGTGTATCTATTTCTTTTAGAGAAAATGAATTTGTTTCAATCTTAGGCCAGTCTGGAGGCGGCAAGACTACCCTCCTTAATATAATTGGCGGTCTTATGCGTTATGATGAAGGTGATCTTATTATAGACGGAAGATCAACTAAGAAATTTACCGACAAGGATTGGGATTTTTATAGGAATGTTAGAATAGGTTTTATTTTCCAATCCTATAACCTTATTTCCCACCAAACGGTCCTTGATAATGTAATTCTTTCCCTTACCCTATCTAATAAGGATACGGGTAATATGAAGGATAAGGCCATCAAAGCCCTAGAAAGAGTTGGCTTAAAAGACCATATTTATAAGAAGCCCTCAGAGCTTTCCGGTGGACAGATGCAACGTGTCGCCATTGCCAGGGCCCTAGTAAATGACCCACAAATCCTTCTGGCTGATGAGCCTACAGGTGCCCTTGATAGCGAAACATCCCTTGCCATCATGGACCTTTTAAAGGAAATTGCTAAGGATAAGCTTGTAATCATGGTAACCCACAACCAGTCCCTTGCCGAAGAGTATTCAACAAGAATAATCGGTATCAAAGATGGTCAAATTATATCAGATTCAAATCCTTACGAGGATACTGATACATCCGATAATTTCAAGATTTCTAAGATTGCCCTAAAGCTTAAGACAGCCCTAGGCCTTTCTTTTAACAATCTTCTAAACAAAAAAGCCAGGACCCTCCTTACAGCCTTTGCTGGATCAATCGGGATAATAGGCATTGCTCTAATCTTATCTATATCAAATGGGGCAAGCGACTTTATCGAAGAAAACCAGAAAAATGCCCTCAAATCCTATCCTATAGAAATTGAGAAGAGCTCAGTCGACTTAGCTTCCCTCGGCCAAATGGGAGAAGATGAAAATAAAAACACAGATCAAAGTAAGGTCGCATCAAATGACATAGGCCTTAAAAATAGGTCCAAGCTTTCTGGCAGCGGCTTAGAAAATGACCTTGAGAAATTCAAGTCATATTTAGAGGCTAATGACCAAAAATTATCTAATGAAGTCGGAAACCACTTTATCTCCTACACCTACGATGGCAAATTTGACATCTTCACAAAGGACCCTAAGGGAGAGCTTGTAAATACAGATGGGTCTGATTTTGAAAATTCAAGACCTGCTGGTTTTAATTTTCCATTTGCCTTTGGAGCTTCTAAGCAAAACCCAAATATATCCCAACTAATTACTACTAAGGATGGACAAATCTCCCCTATGGTCAAGGATGAATACGAGATTGTAGCAGGTCATTGGCCAGAAAATCCTAATGAACTAATCCTTTTCACCGACTACAACAATCAGATCCTAAGGTCCAAATTTTATGAATTAGGCTTTCTTCCAAAAAAAGAATATGAAGATATACTAAGAGATTTGGATGATAAGAAAAAAGTTGACATCAAAAAGGTCAGTCTAGATTCAAAAGAAATCCTCGGCAAGGAATATAAAATCCTAAGCCCTTCCGATTATTACGAAAAAGAAGGCAATAACTTTGTATCTATTAAGGAGAATCAGGCAAAAGTAGATGAGAAAATCAAAGACGCCAAGACCCTTAAAATCGTAGGCATAGCAAAAAAGACAAAGGACGATGACAATAGGATAATTCAAACTCCCCTAGCCTATACGGAGGGCTTTACCAAGGATATGATTGCCTATGTAAATAATCAGGAGATTATCAAAAAACAAATAGAAAACCAAGATACCAATGTCCTAAACGGCCTAAAATTTAGGGCAGCAAATGACGATGAAAAAATAAAGCAAAGTAAGGACTACCTAAATAATTTAACCGAAACTGACCTTGCAAGAGTCAATGGATGGATTCTTCAAAATAAGGAAGATTTGGTGAAGAAAATGCAAGAGGAAAGCAAAAAACTTGCCATGGCAGGCAAGGGTCTTGCTAGTACAAACGAGTCTCAAAATAACAAGCAAATGGTAGATTATCTTTTAAAAGAAGATGATAAAAATACCTTCCTTGAAATTTACGATGAGTTTCTAAAAGACTTTTCCTACAAGAAAAACCTGGAAAACCTAGGATATATAGAAGAAAAAAATCCATCAAAGATTTCAATCTATGTAGACAATTTTGAAAATAGGGACAAGGTCAAAGTCTTTATCGACGAATATAACCAAGGAAAAGATATTGAAAATCAAATCTCCTTTACCGACCTAATCGGGATAATTTCAAAGTCTATCACAGATATAATTGGAGCAATTTCCTATATACTCATAGCCTTTGTGGGAGTTTCCCTAATAGTTTCATCAATCATGATTGGAATTATCACCTATATCTCAGTCTTTGAAAGAACCAAAGAAATTGGAATTCTAAGGGCAATCGGTGCTAGCAAAAAAGATATCTACAAGGTCTTTATGGCAGAAACCATGATAATAGGCCTCTTATCAGGTCTCATAGGAGTCGGCCTATCCTATATATTAAATATCTTTATAACAAGGATAATGGTAAAAATGTCAGGATTTGCTGATATCGGAGCAAAACTTCCTCTAGAAGCAGCCCTTATCTTAATCCTAATCTCGGTAGCCTTAAGCCTAATAGCAGGGCTCATCCCATCAAGGATAGCTGCAAACAAGGACCCAGTGGAAGCCTTATCTGCTGAATAAAAAAGAAGCCAAACCGGTGGTCCCAATCCAAATAAGGGTTGGGCCACTAGCTTAAGCTTCTTTTTATTTGCCTTCTTTAAGAAGGTCAATTTCTTCTTTTAGTTTACTAATCTCTTCTTTAAGATCTGAAATTTCTTCTTTGGCATCTTCTATATCATAATCTTCATTTTCAGCGTCGATTTCTTCTTGTACAGTTTCTTCTGCCTTTTCGAGGATTTCCTTATTATCAATATGAGAAGAGTTTATAAGCTTCTTTAGCCTAAACTCATCATTTTCTGTAAATTCTACATCTTCATCAAGCTTCTTTCTCATATAGTGCTTAATTCCGACTCTTTTTAGGGATTCTTTTTTGATTTCTTGTCTTTCCTTAAAGTAGGCATAGACTAAAAGGCCTATCATAAAGATTCCCACATAGCCGATTATTGGATAAAATATAGAAACCAACTTCTTAAAGCCTGCAAAAGATAGGATAAAGCCTACTAAGGTAAGGCCTATAAGCATTAGCCTAAATCTCTTTTCTTCTCCCTTTGAAAATCTTCTGGCAAGGGCATAAAACAAAGAAATTCCTGTATTAAAAATCATGCCAAAAATTATAAGGGCCATGAAGATTCCAAGATATGGATTGATTTCCTTGATTATTTCAAGCATTGGTATATCAAGACTATAAACATCTTCTATCCTGATAAATAAGGTAAAGGCAATGATTATACCCATGATTCCAGCTATGGCTCCTCCTAAAAGGCCGCCCCTACCTGCATCTTCGCTTGCAAGTTCATCTCCACCTAGGACAAAGCCCATTGATACCGCTGTCATCAGGCACATACCAAAATAGTTTAAAACTGTAAGGCTAAGTGAGTTGAAATTTGATGGTAGGGTCCTTGCGAAATTATCAAGTTCTTGCCAATTGATATCAGCTGTTGTAAAGGTATAAATTCCTCCAATTAGGCTAAGCACGACAATAAAAGGTGTAAAGGATCCGATTATCTTACTAACCTTATCAAAGTCCATCATGCCTATTATTACAATCATTAAGGCACATATTACCCTACCGACATTTATATTTACTCCAAAGGCCTGGTTAAGGTTAGAACCTGCCCCTGCTATCATTACAAAACCTATTACAAAACAGGTAAATATAAGAGAAAAGTCCATAAATTTCGAAATAACTTGGTTAGTTATTTTGCTAAAAACATCTGAATGGTCTGTTGCTAGATAATGACTTCCTAGTATAAGTAGGACGCCACCTATGAGCATATGTAAAACTGCTACTATAGATATGCCGACCATGCCTGAAATCCCTAAGGATACAAAATATTGCATGAGTTCTTGGCCAGATGCAAGTCCTGCTCCGGTCAAGACTCCCACATAGGCAAGCATTATCGTTATTGTTTTCTTATTCATAATTCCTCCACTTAACGATAATACTTGTTTTTGCCTATATTTCAAAGATATTATATATTTAAGTTTATTTCTTATCTATCTTATCAAGCAAATCATCTAGTAAGTTAGGGAAGGCCTTAATAATTCTTCTCTCACCCATCTTATCAAATTTATCAATAAGGTCAGCACGAAGCTTAGCTCTCCTTGCTTCTATGTCCTTAAGGTCAGAGCGAACCTTAGCACGCCTTCCTTCAAGTTCTTTGATTTCAGGTCTTTCAGAAATCTCTTCGCCCTTTTCTTTTATAGCCATAGTCCTATCATAGACACGCTTACCAATATCATCAGAAACTTCCCTAATATCCTTACTAGCTGCTTCTAGCTTCTTAAACTTCTTATTTAAGCCGACAAGGGTGAGGATAGTTTGGGCAAGGTCTATAGCAAAAATTATAAGTAAGATGAGATTGGTGTAAAAAATAAATTTAGGATGCAAGAATGTAAAAAACCTTACAACCATAGGATGGACTGCCTCATATAAGACAAAACAAGCTAGGCCCCAAAGTATTGAAAACTCAAGGCATATGTAGCCACCAAGGTTAAAACGCATCCCAGAATAGTCCCACCACTTCTTATGAAAGATTTTTTCAAGCAAAAAACCTCCCACAAGTTCTAGGGCTGTGGCAATAAAGACTGAACCCAGAAATAAGATTAACTTATTAGTCTTTGCTATATCTGTCAGAAAATAAATAACTCCCAACGCCCCAAAGCCATAAATTGGGCAAAGAGGGCCATTCAAAAAACCCCTATTGATAAACCTACCCCTGTGGACTCCTTGAAAGGCCACCTCCATTATCCAACCGATAAAGGCATAGACAAAAAAATATCCTATGTAATAATTCATAAAATCATCTCCCCTCATTTATACAAATTATGAAGTCATCTTTTCTAGAGCTTCTATATTTGTAATTAAAATCTTACCCCTAGCAATAATCTTGATAAGACCCCTATCTTCAAAGCTAGAAAGCTTCCTAGATAAGGTCTCCCTCACAACTCCCGAATAAGAGCCAAGTTCCTCACGGCTTAGGTGAGATCTAATCAAAACCCCATCCTTTTTGACAACTCCTATATCATAGGCCAGATCAAGCAAGAGCTTGGCCACCTTCATATCAGCATTTAGGCCAACCAGCCTATCAATAAGCTCCTCACTCCTCCTAATCCTCCTAAAGGATTGGTCCAAAATCTTAAGGAGGATGTCATTGTTCTTTTTTAAAATATTATCAAAATCCATTTTTGATATAAGAAGAACCCTTGTCTTATCAAGGGCTGTGGCCTCATATAAATAATTCTCATCAGTCAACAGATTGTGGGCCCCTACAAAATCATCCTTCTTGTAAGTATATAAAATCTGCTCCCTTCCATCTGTAAGATACATAGAAATTTTTACAAAACCCTCTATTATGACATACATAAAATTAGGCTCATCACCAAAGGAAAATATGATATCTCCCTTCCTATATTCTAAAATCTGAGGCCTTATTCGAAAGCTATTTAATTCTTTTTCATCAAGATATGATAAAATTTTTATTTCATTTCTATCCATAAAATACTCCTATAAGGATTTTATCATATCTCTAGCATATTTTTCAAGGTCCTTAGCCTTATCCTTATCCATAGGCTCCATATTTTTAAGCCTATAATCTCTCCCCAAAAGTTTGTATTTATCGACACCCATGGTATGGTAAGGCAAGATTTCAAACTTATCAATATTCTTCTTGAGGGGAGATATAAATTCGATAAGTTTTTCCATATCATCTTTTGTATCTGTCACAAAAGGCATCATTACATGCCTAATCCAAATCCTGGTAGAAGAGTCTTCTATTAGTTTCATAAATTCGCGAAGAGGCTTTTGGTCAATTCCTGTAAGGGCCTTAAAAAAGTAAGGGTCATAGTGTTTTATATCAAGGATAATGAGGTCAGCTTCCCTTACTATATCCCTATTATATTTTGGATTTCCTATACCTGAAGTGTCAATTGCCACATGGATTCCTTCCTTATGAAGAGCTCTTATGGCATCAAGGACAAATTCTCCACTAAAAAGAGGCTCACCACCTGATAAGGTAACGCCGCCTCCATTTTTATAATAAGGTTTCATCCTAAGGGCCATCTTTACCAATTCATCCAGGCTAAATTCCCTACCAAAAGTAGGAGATTGGGTGTCGGGATTGTGACAAAAAGCACATCTTAAAGGGCAACCTGATAGGAAAAATACAGTCCTAATCCCAGGTCCATCAACTAGTCCCATTGTTTCTATAGAATGAACTTTCATATAAACTCCTTAAAATTATCCTTATTTAAAATTATTTCTCTTGTATATAGTAAAATCTACTTATCTTATAAAAGAAAAGTCCAAGGGACTCTACTGAGTCCCCCTTACATTTATTTTTAAAATATTTTCCTATCTTGTTTGATGGAAGGTTCTTTCTAGGACTTCTCTCTTTTGCTCATCTGTGAGCCTGTTAAAGTGAACAGCATATCCTGACACTCTGATTGTTAAGTTTGGATATTTATCTGGGTTATGGTAGGCATCTAGTAATTTTTCCCTTTGTAGGACGTTTACATTTAGGTGGAAGGCGTCTTGGCCGAAGTAGCCATCCATTATATTTACTAGATTTTCTATCCTTACCTCTTCTTCCTTACCTAGGGCATCTGGCACTATAGAGAAGGTATTTGAAATGCCATCTTCACATACACATTCGTAAGGAAGCTTAGCTACTGAGTTTAGACTTGCTAGTGCACCTGACTCATCCCTACCATGCATTGGGTTTGCACCTGGTGCAAAGGCTTCTCCTGCCTTTCTTCCATCTGGTGTTGATCCAGTTTTCTTACCATACATTACATTTGATGTTATGGTTAAGGCTGACAGGGTTATCTTAGAATTTTTATAGGTTGCGTGTTTTTTAAGCTCATTGCTAAAGTAGGTTAATATTTCTACAGCTATTTCATCTACCCTATCATCATCATTGCCATATTTAGGGAAGTCTCCCTCAGTTTCAAAGTCTACAGCTATTCCATTTTCATCCCTTACTGCTTTAACTTTGGCATATTTTATTGCAGATAGGGAATCAGCTACTATTGAAAGTCCAGCCACTCCTGTCGCAAGATTCCTCTTTACATAGGTATCATGAAGGGCCATTTGTCCAGCTTCATAAGCGTATTTGTCATGCATAAAGTGGATAACATTTAGGGTTTTAACATAAAGTCCTGCTAATTCTGATAAGACTTTCTTATAATTTGTGAGGACTTGATCATAGTCTAGATATTCACTTGTTATTGGCTCAATATCTTCAAATACTCTTATTAGGCTGCCATCCTTATTCCCTTTCTTTTCATCAACTGCTCCATTTATTGAATATAGCAATGATTTTGCAAGGTTAGCACGGGCTCCGAAAAATTGCATTTCCTTGCCCACTTCCATGGCTGATACACAGCAAGCTATGGCATAGTCATCCCCATACATATTTCTCATTAAGTCATCATTTTCGTATTGGATAGAATCTGTAAGAATTGAAACCTTAGAACAAAACTTCTTCCAACCTTCAGGAAGTTTTTCAGCCCAAAGAATCGTCATGTTTGGTTCTGGTGCAGATCCTAGGTTAATAAGGGTATTTAGGTATCTGAAGGCTGTCTTTGTAACAAGAGTCCTTCCATCTAGACCCATACCACCAATTGATTCTGTTACCCAAGTTGGGTCTCCTCCGAAAACTTCATCATAGTCTGGAGTTCTAAGGTGGCGAACAAGTCTTAGTTTGATAACAAGTTGGTCAATTATTTCTTGGGCACCAAGTTCATCTAGGATTCCCCTGTCCATATCTCTTTTGATATAAATATCTAAGAAACCTGCATTTCTACCAATTGACATGGCAGCCCCATTGTTTTCTTTAACAGCTGCTAGGTAGCCAAAGTATAAAAATTGTGCAGCTTCCCTAGCATCTGTAGCTGGATTTGAAATATCAATACCATATTTAGCCGCCATATTTTTGATCTTGCCAAGGGCTCTTATTTGCTCACTAACTTCTTCCCTAAGTCTTATACTTGCTTCTAGGTTATTTTCGTCAATTTCAATCTTATCTAAGTCTTTTTTCTTCTCTTCAACTAGCCTGTCGATACCATAAAGGGCAACTCTCCTGTAATCGCCGATTATCCTACCACGACCATAGGCATCTGGTAAACCTGTCAAAAGTCCCACAGTTCTTGCCTTTCTCATATCTTTTGTATAGGCATCGAAAACACCCTCATTATGAGTTTTTCTAAATTCTTTAAAATACTTAGCTTGAACAGGATCCATCTCTTGACCATAAGCTTCAAGAGACTGCTCAACCATCCTGTAGCCACCATAAGGGTTAACTATTCTTTTAAGGACTTCATCAGTTTGCAGACCAACTATAACTTCGTTTTCCTTGTCAATATAGCCTGCGTCAAACCCATCTATAGAAGAAAACCTGCTTGTATCTGCATTTCTGTAAGAATCTCTTATTTCTTTATTAATTAATTCTTCTACTTGGTCAAACAGTTTCCTTGTTCTCTCACTCTTTGGAGCTAAAAACTCATCACTTCCCTCATAAGGTGTGTAGTTTTCTTGGATAAAATCACGAACGTTAATTTCATCCTTCCACTTTTGTCCTTTAAATCCATCGTATGCTAATTTTTCCATACTTCCTCCTAATATATTTTTTAAAAGCAATGCTTTTTTATTTTCTGTCTATATTATATATGGAAAAAGTTTTCTTGTATGTGACCTTGGTCACTTGACCAATCGAATAGGGGCTAAGATCTAGCCC